>JBBSSF010000059.1:0-11322 GCA_038242345.1 Hyphomicrobiales bacterium | reverse complement strand
GAGCACATAGCCGGGGAAGAACTTGCGTTCGGCATCGACCTTCCGGCCGCGCCGCATCTCGACCACCTTCTCCTTGGGGACGAGAATCTGCTCGAACAGGTGGCTGAGGCCGGTCTGTTCGGCCTTCTCGCGGATCGCGTCCGCCACCTTGTTCTCGAAGTTGGAATAGGCGTGCACGATGTACCAGCGCATGGCCATGGCTATACCCTCGTTTACGCCCGTATCAGAACCCGACGCCGAGCAGCAGGCCGATGCCCTTGCCCAGGATCCAGTCGACGAGAAGGAAGAAGACCGACGCGACGACCACCCGCAGGAACACCAGCACCGTCGTGATGCCCGTCTCGCGACGGGTCGGCCAAGTGACCTTGGCAACCTCCGAGCGGACTTCGCGGAGGAAGGTGATCGGACTGGTTTTCGCCATGAGGCCGGCCTGCTCGACTAGTTTTCCCGCCGCGCCCCTGGGGTTCCCACGGGAAGGAACACACCCGGACGTCCGGCTCACGCTGACGGGCGCGTCAAGACCGGCGCGCTCTGCGCCCGCTCAAGCCCGTCGGAGCCCGTTGCATAAAGCGCGCCAGAGGGAAACGCAAGGGGATTCTTTAGGGGGAGAAATTCGGCACCGGAGGGAATGGCAGGGGCGGGGGGACTCGAACCCACGGCCTGCGGTTTTGGAGACCGCCGCTCTACCAGCTGAGCTACACCCCTTCACCTCCGGTGCGGGGAGGCTTCTACACGAACTTCCCCGTCTCTGCCAATGGGGAAAATGCAGCTTGCGGACTCGGAGGCGTCAGTCCGGCCGGCGCCTCCGGATCCGCGTGCTTGCCGGGCGGTGCGTCAGGCCGCCGTTGCCGAGAGATCCCGCACGGTTTCGACGAGGCGGGCGATGTCGGCCGGGTCCGAGAGGCGATGGTCGCCGCCCTTGACGAGGCTCGCCACGACGTCCTCCTCGGCAAGCTGCTCCAGCACCAGAAGGGCGTGGGTCCACGGCACGACGTCGTCGGCGATGCCCTGGAGGATTCGCACCGGACAGCCGGTGTGGATGGCGCCGTCGAGAATCAGGTGGCTGCGGCCTTCCTCGATCAGGGCGCGGGTGATGGTCTCCGATTCGCCCCAGGGCGTGGTGCGTACCCAGGCGCCGGTGGCCGCCATCTCGGCCCGGGCGTCCTCGGGCATCCGCTTCCAGACCAGATGTTCGGTGTAGTCGGCAGCCGGCGCGACGAGCACGAGGCCCTTCACCGGCGTCGTGCCGGCCTTGATGAGGTCGCGGGCCAGCAGCAGGGCGATCCAGCCGCCCATGGACGAGCCGATCAGCACCGTCGGGCCCGGGCAGAAGGCGGCATGGACGGCGCGGGCTTCGTTGGCCCAGCGGCCGATGGTGCCCTCGCGATAGTCGCCCTCCGATTCGCCATGGCCGGAATAGTCGAAGCGGACGAGGCGCAGGCCGAGGCCGGGCAGGGCGGCGGCGAGGGCGGCGGCCTTGGTGCCGGCCATGTCGGAGCGCCAGCCGCCGCACCACAGGACGGTGACCGGGCCGTCGCCATCGATCCGCACGGCAATCCGGCGGGTGAGACCGTCCGATTCGACGGCAAGGAATTGCGGTTCTGCGGTCTGCACTTTATGCCTCCATCGAATCCGGGGACCGGCACTGTCCGGCGAGGGTCTTCGCACGGTTGCCCGTGCGCCGGAACCCTCGGGCGGGTGGAAAATGCAACCGCCTTCCGCGAGCCGTCAGGGAGAGTTCGTGCCGTGTCGCGTCTGACCGTGCTGCAGATCCTGCCCAAGCTGGAGACCGGCGGCGCCGAGCGCACGGCCGTGGACGTGGCCGCGGCGCTGGCCGCCCGGGGCGACCGGGCGCTGGTGGCCAGCGAAGGCGGCCGCCTCGTGCCCGATCTGATTGCCGCCGGGGGCATTCATGTGCCCTTTCCGGCCGCCACCAAGAATCCGGTGACGATGATCCGCAACATCTCCCGGCTCGCCCGGCTGATCGCCATCGAGAAGGTGGACATCGTCCATGCCCGCTCCCGGGCGCCGGCCTGGTCGGCGCTGTTTGCCGCCCGGCGCACCGGCCGGCCCTTCGTCACCACCTATCATGGCGCCTACAAGCAGGCCGGGCCGCTGAAGGGGCTCTATAATTCGGTGATGGCGCGGGGCGACGTGGTCATCGCCAACTCGGCCTATACCGCCCGCCTGATCGGCGACCGCCATCCCTTTGCCCGCGACCGGCTGGTGGCGATCCCGCGCGGCACCGATCTGGCCGCCTTCCGCCCCGGCGCCGTCGATCCGGAGCGCGCCCGCGCGCTCGCCGCCGCCTGGGGCATCGACCCCGCCGTGCCGCTGATCCTGAACGTGGCCCGGCTGACAGCCTGGAAGGGGCAGCTCGTGCTGCTGGAGGCGATGGCGCAGCTGCGCCGGCTCGGGCGCGGTGATGTCAATCTGGTGCTCGCCGGTGACGCCCAGGGCCGGGATGATTATGTCGGCGAGATCGACCGGGCGATCACCCGGCTCGGGCTGGCGGTGCGGGTGAAGCGGGTCGGTCATGTCTCCGACGTGCCTGCCGCCCTCGCGCTGGCGAGCGTCGCCGTGGTCGCCTCCATCGAGCCCGAGGCCTTCGGCCGCGCGGCCGTGGAGGCCCAGGCGGCCGGCGTGCCGGTGGTCGTCACCGATCTCGGTGCCGTCAGCGAGACGGTGCTCGCCCCGCCCGAAGCGGGCGAGGAGGCCCGCACCGGCTGGCGGGTGCCGGCCAGTGATCCGGGAGCGCTCGCGGCCGGCCTCAAGGCGGCCCTCGAGCTGACGCCCGAGGCGCGGCAGACCCTGGCCGACCGGGCCCGCGCCCATGTGAATGCCCGCTTCACCCTTGAGGCGATGACGGCCGCGACCCTCGATGTCTATGACGGACTGGTGCCGCGCGGCTGAGCGGGGCGTCCGGGGCCCGTGACCGGGCCGGGCTGAGGCTCCGGTGCGGCGCCGGCCTGGTGCCGCGCTCGGGGACAGCCGGGCCGCTTCAGGAGTGTCCCGGGGCCCCCGTCGGGCCGGGCGCCTGCGTGGACGCATGGCTGCGGCGGAACTCGGACGGGGGGCACCCCCACCAGCGATTGAAGGCGCGGGTGAAGTTGGCGTGGTCCTCGTAGCCGAGGGAGAGCGCGATCTCGACGACGGACAGCTCGGTCTCGTGCAGCAGGTGGGCGGCGCGCTGGCGCCGGGCGCGGTCGACGATTTCGCGATAGGTATGGCCCGACTGGCGCAGGCGGCGTTGCAGCCCCTGGACGCTGAAGCCGGCGAGCCGGGCGGCGCCGTCGAGATCGCTGGCGCCATCGAGCAGCCGCAGCGCCACCACCGCCGAGAGCGAGCGCGCGGGTTCGGCGGCCTCGGACATCAGCACGTCCGCCATCACTTCCCGGACGGTGATCGGCGCGCCGGGCCGGACCGGATCCTGCCGGCGCGGCGCATCGAGCACGCTCGCGCGCATGGCGATGCCGATGCCCTCCGCGCCGAAGCGGACCGGGATGCCGAGCGCCTCTTCCAGCCGGCCGGCGTCGGCGTCGCGGGGATAGTTCACTTCCGCCCAGTCCGGCCGCCAGCCCGGGCCCAGAAAGGCGCGGGCGAAGGCCAGGAGCGACGGCAGGATGTGATCGGAGTGGGCGATCTGGTCGAGGCCTGGAAGCGGCGCGGGCACATAGCGCCACAGCCGCCGCGCGCCGGTGCCGAGGAGTTCCATCCGGCAGGCGCTCTGCTGGGCCCAGATGGTGGCGCAGGCGCGGTGGATGCCGGTGGCGAAGGTCGGTGCGGCGAGGCTGTAGTCCACCCAGCGCCCATAGGAGCGGTGGGTCATGGTGGTGCCCACATCGAGCCCCAGCAGCCGGTCGCCCGTCAGCCGCGCCGCCCGGCTGAACAGGCCGATCATCGCCGTCACCGGAATGGGGGTCTGGAGCTGCTCCAGCACCCCGAGAGGCACGCGCTCGTCCTCGAACACCCGGATGAGCGCCCGCTCCCCGGCCCGCGCCTCCAGCAGGGCGGGGAGGGATCCGAGCCCGGTCGCCCGCGTCAGGGCGACGGAACCATGGCTGGACAGGGGGGCCGTCACGATGGGGATCTCCGGGGTGACGTGAAATGACAAGCCACGCCCGGTGATTGTCCGCAATCTCGCCGCCGAGGGCAAGGTTGCAGGCGCGTCCCCGGTGGGCGCCAGCCCGGGGCAGGGGCTGATTCTGGCCGGGTGTTCCTCCGATGCCAGGCGCGCGGGGCGCCGACCGCACCGTGCGCCCGGGAGCGGCGGATCCCTTTCCGGACTCTCTGGCCGGGAGGGGGCCGGGATCTGGCCGGACCGGGTCGCCGCAGTCCCGGGGGACCCGCGGGATCGGGAGGCGATCCGGCCCGGTTCGGACGGAGGCTCTGCGGGCCCCGTTTCTGGGGGGGCTGCGGCAGGGTTGTATTTTCCCTGTCGTATTCGTGTCTGCACACTATCAGCGCCCTCGAGTTCCGGCTCAGGATGTCCCTCAGCCGGCGGCCAAGTCTCTCCGACCGCAGGCAAGGGCGGTCGATGGACCGGCCTGCGCGTTCTCTCGTGACCGATCCGGCGCATGCCGCGTCCGGTCCTTGCGGGACGGCGTCGGCCGGAACTCCCCCGTTCAGGAAGGGAAGGTCTTCATGAAGCGACTTCTTCTCGCAACCGCGATGGCGGTGGCGATCCTCGGGCCGGCAGTGGCCCAGGAAGCCAGGAAGCCCAATATCCTGCTCATCGTTTCCGATGACACGGGATATGGCGATCTCGGCGCCTATCTGGGCGGCGAGGAGCGGGGCATGGCGACGCCGAACCTCGATTCGATCGCCGCGGATGGCCTGACCTACACCTCCTTCTATGGTCAGCCGAGCTGCACCCCGGGCCGCGCCGCCATCCAGACCGGCCGCATCCCGAACCGGTCGGGCATGACCACCGTGGCCTTCCAGGGCCAGGGCGGCGGTCTGCCCCATGCGGAGTGGACGCTCGCCTCGGTGCTGAAGACGGCGGGCTACAGGACCTACTTCACCGGCAAGTGGCATCTGGGCGAGGCGGACTACGCGCTGCCGAACGCCCAGGGCTATGACGAGATGAAGTATGCCTTCCTCTATCATCTCAACGCCTACACCTACGGCGACCCCAAGTGGTTCCCGGACATGCCGGAAGACGTCCGGGAAATGTTCCAGAAGGCGACCAAGGGAGCGCTGTCCGGCAATGCCGGTGGCCCGGTGACCCAGGACTTCTCGGTCAACGGCGAATATGTGGACACCCCGGACAAGGGCGTGGTCGGCATTCCCTTCCTCGACAAATATGTCGAAGCGGCCGCGACCGGCTTCCTGGAAGAGGCGGCCAAGTCCGACAAGCCGTTCTTCATCAACGTCAACTTCATGAAGAACCACCAGCCGAACATGCCGGCGCCGGAGTTCATCGGCAAGTCGGCGTCCAAGTCGAAGTACTCGGACTCGGTGGTCGAGCTGGACACCCGCATCGGCAACCTGCTCGCCAAACTTGACAAGCTGGGTCTGGCGGACAACACGATCGTCTTCTACACCGTCGACAACGGCGCCTGGCAGGACGTCTATCCGGACGCCGGCTATACGCCCTATCGCGGCACCAAGGGCACCGATCGTGAAGGCGGCAGCCGCGTGCCGACGCTGGTGCGCTGGCCGGGCCACATCAAGCCGGGCACCAAGACTGCGGCGATCGCCGGTGGTCTCGACCTGATGAAGACCTTCGCCTCCGTTGCCGGCCTCAAGGATCTGCCGGCCCAGGATCGCGACGGCCAGCCGATCATCTTCGACAGCTATGACATGACCCCGCTGTGGCTCGGCAAGGCGGCCGACTATCAGCGCAAGGAATGGTTCTACTTCACCGAGAACGAGCTGACTCCGGGCGCTGCCCGCGTCAACCAGTTCAAGGCGGTGTTCAACCTGCGTGGCGATGACGGTCAGGCGACCGGCGGCCTCGCGGTTGACACCAATCTCGGCTGGAAGGGCCAGGAGAAGTATGTCGCGACGGTTCCGCAGCTGTTCGACCTGCGCGCCGATCCGCAGGAGCGTTATGACGTCTTCATGAACAACTTCACCGAGAAGACCTGGTCGATGATTATGATAAATGACGCGATCACGAAGCTCATGAAGACCTACATGCAGTATCCGCCGCGCAAGCTGCAGAGCGAGAGCTACAGCGGCCCGATCACCCTGACCGGCTACCAGCGGTTTGAATATATCCGCACCGAGCTTGGCAAGCAGGGCTTCTCGATCGGCCTGCCGACGGGCAACTGATACCAAAGATCCTCGAAGAGGACTCTTCGGTATTCCGATGCAGATTTCTCATGCCCTTGGGGCATATGAGAAATATGCTGCGCTTCAGGCGCCAAGGTGCGGTCAGCACTTCGTGCGGCTGGTATGATGCAGCCGGCCGGGAGGGCGGGGCGATGTCTCCGGCCTCCCGGTTCTTCTTCCGCACGGGCGGGTCTTCCGGCAGGATGGAGCCGTCCAAGTGTGTCCAATCGCCGGGCGCCGTCAGGCGCCGGGCCTCCTTCAGACCGTCGCCCTCGGGCGGCGGTCTCCCAAACGGGGGATGATCGATGACGATCCGACTGTCCGGACTGCGCCGCGGGATCGCGGGCGCCGCTTTCCTGCTGGCTGCCAGCATCCCCGCCTTTGCGGCCGATGCCCCGCTGCCGTCCTGGAATGCGACCCCGACCCGGGATGCGATCATCGCCTATGTGACCCGCATCACCACGCCCGGCAGCCCGCAGTTCGTCGATCCGGGCGCCCGTCTCGCCGTGTTCGACAATGACGGCACGCTGTGGTCCGAGCAGCCGCTTTATGTGCAGCTGTTCTACGTCATCGACCGGGTGAAGGAGCTCGCCCCGCTGCACCCGGAATGGCAGACCCAGGAGCCCTTCGCCTCGGTGCTGAAGGGCGACATCAAGGGTGCGCTCTCCGGCGGCTATGACGCGCTGATGGCGCTTTCCGCCGCGACCCAGTCGGGCATGACCACCACGGCCTATATCGATGGCGTCGAGAACTGGATTGCGACCGCGAAGAACCCGGTCAAGGACCGGCGCTTCCTCGACATGACCTATCAGCCGATGCTGGAGCTGCTCGCCTATCTGCGGGCGAACGAGTTCAAGGTCTTCATCGTGTCCGGCGGCGGCATGGACTTCATGCGCGCCTTCACCGAGCCGGCCTATGGCGTCGAGCCGGAAAATGTCGTCGGCAGCACCGGTGCCCTCAAGTTTCAGATCGTCGACGGCGATCCCGTCATCATGAAGGAACCGGCGGTCACCTTCGTCGATGACGGCCCCGGCAAGCCCGTCGGCATCGAGACCCATATCGGCCGCAAGCCGATCTTCGCCTTCGGCAACTCCGACGGCGACATCCAGATGCTGCAATATACCTGCGTCGATCCGAGCGTGACCTTCTGCGCTCTGGTCCATCACACCGACGGCGTGCGCGAATTCGCCTATGACAGGAATTCGTCCATGGGCCGGCTCGACAAGGGTCTGGACGCCGCCGCGGCCAACGGCTGGACCCTGGTCGACATGGCGAAGGACTGGTCGGTGGTCTATCCGCCGGCGAAGTGAGCCGGGGCATCTGTCCGGGCGCCGCGGCACCCGGGGGCTGGTCAGGCGGGCGCCTCGGGGCGTCCGCATCGGGGGTGCGGGCCGGCGGGAGAGCCGGCCCGCTTTTTTGTGGGGCCGCGGTGCAGCGCCGGGCCGGTGCGGTCACCACTTCGCATGCCGGGTCTCAGAGATCCCGCAGCACCCGGGCCGGCTTCTCGCCGAGGGCCCGCCAGGTGCCGACGAGACCGAGCCCGACGGTGACGGCAACCGCCAGCACCAGGGCGCCGAGGGTGGGGCCCGGCAGCAGCACGAAGTCGATCTGCATCATCCGCGTGGTCACCCACGCGGCGGCGCCCGAGCCGGCAAAGAGGGCGAACACCGCCGTGACCAGCCCCAGCAGGGCATATTCCAGCGCATAGGCGCCGACGAGCCGGCCGCGGGTGGCGCCGAGGGTCTTCAGGATCACGGCATCGCGGATGCGGCTGTCATGGCTGGCGGCCAGCGCCCCGCCCAGCACCAGCATGGCGGCGGCCAGCGTGACGCCGGCGGCCAGCCGCACGCCGAGAGCGAGATTTTCCACCAGCCCGTTCACCTGATCGAGGGCCTCCTTCAGCCGCACGGCGGTGACCGTCGGCCAGTGGCTGGCCAGCGCCTTCAGGATCGCCACCTCCCGTTCCGAGCCCGAGCCTTCCGGCAGGGTCAGGGTGGCGAGGAAGCCGTGCGGCGCGCCGGCGAAAGTGTTGGGCGAGAACACCATCACGAAGTTGATGGCCATGGACTGCCATTCCACCGCGCGGAAATTGGCGATCGTCGCGCTGATCCGGCGCCCCAGCACGTTGACATCCACCCGGTCGCCGATGGACAGGCCGAGCTCCTTGGCCTCCTCGGCGGCAAAGGACACCAGCGGCGGGCCGGAATAGTCGTCCGGCCACCAGCTTCCGGCGGCAATGCGCTCGTCGGCCGAGGGGCGGGCGGCATAGGTCACGCCGCGATCTCCGGACAGCACCCATTTCGCCTCGGGCGGGGCGGGATAGCTTTCGGCCGGGATGCCCTTCAGGGTGACGATCTTGCCGCGCAGCATCGGCACCCGCTCGAATTTGCCGTCGGGGGCGAACCCCTTCACCTCGGCCTCGAAGGCATCGGCCTCGCCGGACTGGATGTCGAGGAAGAAGAAGCTCGGGCTGACTTCGGGGATGCGGCCGGTGAGCGCCTGCCGCAGGTTGCCGTCGATGAGCGTCATGGCGACGAGCAGGGTGAGGCCGAGGCCGAGGGAGAGCACGACCGTCGGCGTGAGGGCGCCGGTGCGGTGGAGATTGCCGATGGCCAGCCGCAGCGCGGTGCCCCGGGCCCGCGGCATCCGGCGGGCAAGCGCCATCACCCCCTGTCCGACGAGCCGCAGCACGGCGAAGGTGGCGAGAGCGGCCACCACATAGGTGATGGCGATGCGCCGGTCATGGGCGCCGGCGACGGCGAGCGCCACCAGGGCCGCGGCGACCAGGGCTGTGGCGGCCAGATAGGCCGGCCGGGTGCGGCCGGGCAGGCCCGTGCGCACCGAGCGGAACAGGGTGGTGGGGGCGATGTCGGGCACGCGGCCGAGCACCGGCAGGGCGAAGGCCAGCGCCGTCAGCAGGCCATAGAGCACCGCCAGTCCGAGTTCGCCCGGATAGACATGGCCGAGGGTGGCGATCGGCAGATAGGATTTCAGCGCCGCGCCGGCGGCCACCGGGATCACGGCGCCGATCGCCAGCCCGATCACCGTGCCGAGGCCGGCCAGGATCAGGATCTGGATCAGGAAGACCGAGAACACGAAGCCGCCGCTCGCCCCCAGTGACCGGTAGGTGGCGATGCCGGTCTGGTGCCGGGCGAGGAAGGCGGCGACCGCATTGGCGACGCCGACGCCGCCGACCACCAGCGCCGTCAGGCCCACGAGGGTCAGGAACTGGGCGAAGCGGTCGATGGAGCGCTTGAGCCCCGGGGCGGCATCGGTGCGGGAGCGGATCTGCCAGCCGGCATCGGGAAAGCCGGTGCGGGCGGTCTCGCTGACCCGGGTCAGGGCCGCCTCGGACGGATCCGGCAGCACGATGCGGGTGGTCCAGCGGATCAGGCTGCCCGGCTGGATGAGGCCCGAGGCCTCCAGCCCGGCGCGCGACAGCAGCAGCCGCGGCCCGAGCTCCAGCCCGGCGCCCAGCTTGTCGGGCTCATGGTCGATGGTGGCGCGGAGGTCCAGCTCGATCCGGCCGAAGCCGATGCGGTCGCCGATCTTAAGCCCCAGCCGGTCGAGGAGCACCGGATCCGCGGCGGCGCCAAAATGTCCGTCGCGTTCGGCCAGCGCCCCGGCCAGCGGCTGGGGCGGGGCGAGATCCACCGATCCCACCAGCGGATAGGCGCCATCGACGGCCTTGGCCTCGACAAGGGTCTGGTCGCTGCCATCGGGCCGGCGGGCCATGGCGCGCAGGGTCGCGATTTCCGATTCCCGCCCGAGGCCGGCGAGGAAGGCGCGCTCGGGCGCCCCGGTCTCGCGGTGGATGAGGGAAAAGGAGATGTCGCCGCCCAGAATCGCCCGGCCTTCGGCGAGGATGCCTTCGGTCAGCGCCCGCGACACCGAGCCGACGCCGGCGATTGCCGCCACGCCGAGGGCGATGCAGGCGAGGAAGACATAGAAGCCCTTCAGGCCGCCGCGCAGTTCGCGCAGGGCGAAGCGCAGGGCGAGCGGCTTCAGGCGCTGGCCGCGCGGGGGCCGGAGGGCGGAGGGCGCGGACGGGGAGGGGCCATGCATGCCGGATCAGGCCTCCGCCGCGTCGAGGGCTTCGGTGCGGCCGGCGCGCACGCGGACGCGGTGGTCGCAGCGCCGGGCGAGGTCGGCATCATGGGTGACGAGCACCAGCGTCGTGCCCCGCTTCGCCGCGGCGGAGAAGATCAGGTCGACGATCGCCGCCCCGGTATCGGCATCCAGATTGCCGGTGGGCTCGTCGGCCAGCAGGATGGCGGGGTCGACGGCCAGCGCCCGGGCAATGGCCACCCGCTGCTGCTCGCCCCCCGACAGCCGGGTCGGCGGATGATGCAGCCGGTGGCCGAGGCCGACGGCGACAAGTTCCGCTTCCGCCCGCTCGAAGGCATCGGCCCGGCCGGCCAGCTCCAGCGGCACGGCGACATTTTCCAGCGCCGTCATGGTGGGCAGCAGGTGGAAGGACTGGAACACGATGCCGATGGACTGGCCGCGAAAGGTGGCGAGCGCATCCTCGCCGAGGGCGGTGAGATCGGTGCCGGCGACTTCCACCCGGCCGGCATCCACCCGTTCCAGCCCGCCCAGCACCATGAGCAGGGTCGACTTGCCCGAGCCCGACGGGCCGACGATGCCCAGATGGTCGCCGGCGGGCACGGTGAGGGAGACGCCGTCCAGCACCTTCACCCGGGACGGACCGTCGCCGAGGGTGAGGGAGACGTCGGTGAGCCTGATGGCAGGGGCAGTCATTCCGGCTCCTTCGGGGCTGGGGCGGTGGAGGAATGGCCGGGGTCGGGCGCCCCGGGGAGGGCCGGAGAGGCGGCCCCGTCCAGCCGGGAGGCCGGTCAGGGAACGCGCGGCGGACGCAGATCCGACGGTCCGCTTGCCACCGGGGGAGGGCCGGCGGCGGCTGCGGCAGAGACGGCTGCCTCTCGACGCGGGACAATTCCTTCTTATCTGGAGAGAAGGGCCGCTCTTCGCCAGAGGGGGACGGGGCGGGCGCGCGCAATCGTGATCCCGGCCACTGCCTTT
>JBBSSF010000058.1:0-11450 GCA_038242345.1 Hyphomicrobiales bacterium | reverse complement strand
TCCCGATGTCCGACATGCCCGCCTCTGTCGCCGCCTATTATGATGCCCTCAACGCCCATGATGCGGCCGCGGCCGCCCGGCTCTACCGCACCGACGGCACCCATGAGGAAGCCAACTCCGGCGCCGCCCGGGCCGGTCATGCCGCACTGGAGAAGGGCCTCGCCGGCTTCTTCGGCTTCATGCCCGATGTGCAGTGGATGCCGGAGAAGACCATCCGCGCCGGCGATCATGTCGCCGTCTTCTATCGCATGACCGGCACCGCCCGCGGCCGCGCCATCCGCCTCGACGGCATGCACCTCTTCGATCTCGACGGCGCCGCGCTCAGCGCCACCCGCGACTTCTGGGACATGGCCGCGTTGCGCGCCCAGCTCGCCTGAGCGCGCCTCTTTCCACGGGCGCCATCGTGCCCCGCCGCCCCTCCTTTGGGCGAACCGATTTCCGGGAGACCCCTGGCGATGCCGATTGCCGATTATGACGCCTATGACGCCCTCGGGCTTGCCGGCCTCGTGCGCTCCGGCGCCGTCACCCCGACCGAGCTGCTCAACGAGGCGCTTGCCCGCATCACGGTCACCCAGCCGGTGCTGAATGCCATCGTGCATCAGTTCGAGGATCTCGCGCGGATGCAGATCGCCGACGGTCTGCCCAAGGGGCCATTCTGCGGCGTGCCGATCGTGCTGAAGAATACCGGCATCGCCGTCGGCGGCACTCATCTCTCCACCGGCTCGAAGCTCTTTGCCGATGCGGTGACGCCCAAGGATGGCACCCTGGCTGCCCGCTACAAGGCCGCCGGTCTGGTGCTTCTGGCCAAGACCAACACGCCGGAATTCGCCCTCTCCTTCACCACCGAGCCGGAGTTCTCCGGCCCCACCCGCAATCCGTGGGATCTCGCCCGCTCGCCCGGCGGCTCCTCGGGCGGGTCTGCGGCCGCCGTCGCGGCCGGCATCGTGCCGCTGGCCCACGCCTCCGATGGCGCCGGCTCAACCCGGCTGCCCGCCTCCCATTGCGGCCTGTTCGGCTTCAAGCCCAGCCGCATCCGCAATCCCATGGGGCCGGATCTGGCGGAGGGCATCGCCGGCATGTCGACGCCCCATGCGCTTTCCCGCAGCGTGCGCGACAACGCCGCCCTGCTCGACGTCTCCTCGGGGCCCGATGTCGGCGATCCCTATTGCTGCCCGCCGAACGCGAAGCCTTTCCTCGCCGAACTCGATGCCGACCCGCGCCCCCTGAAGATCGGCCTCGTCACCGCTTCGCCCTTCGGCCCGGTGGATCCGGCCTGCCGCGCCGCCGCCCGCGCCGCCGCCGCGCTCTGCGAGAGCCTCGGCCACACCGTGGAGGACGCGGTCCTCGATTATGATGCCGCCGGGCTGAAGGCCGCCTGGCGGGTGATCGGCGGCGTCGGCGTCGCCACCCAGGTGGGCTTGCGGGCGAAGGCTCTCGGCCTCGCCGATCCGCTCGCCGTGCTGGAGCCGGTCAATGCCGCCTGGGTCGAGGAAGGCCGCGGCATCAGCGGCTCCACCTATCTCGGCGCCGTCAATGCCCTGCACCGGACCTCCCGGGCCATGGGCCGGTTCTTCTCGGCCTACGACATCCTGCTGTCGCCGACCACCGCCGCGCCGGCGCCGCTGTTGGGCGAAATGGCCGGCCGCGGCCAGACGCTGGATGGCTTCTACGACCAGTTCTGGGCCCATGGCCCCTTCACCTGCGTGTTCAACGCCTCGGGCTGCCCGGCCATGAGCGTGCCGCTCGGCATGACCGACAGCGGTCTGCCGGTCGGCGTGCAGTTCGGTGCCGCCTTCGGCGGCGATGGCCTGCTGTTCGCGCTGGCCGGCCAGCTGGAACGCACCGCCCCGTGGGCGGGACGCCGCCCGCCCGTCACCGCCTCTTCCCTGCGTCTGAAAAAGGCCGCCTGATCGTGCCCGTCACCGAAGACACCACCCTTGCCGATCTGCCGGCCCGCATCGTCGCCCAGCGCATCGCGGCCGGAACCCTCACGGCGCAAGCCGTCACCACCGCCCTCCTCGACCGCATCGCGGCGCGCGAGCCGACGGTGCGCGCCTTCGTCCATCTGGATCCCGAGAAGGCGCTGGCGGACGCCCGCCGCGTCGACCGGATGGAGAAGAAGGGCGTGCTCGCCGGCGTGACGCTGGGCGTCAAGGACGTCATCGACACCTGCGATCTGCCGACCGAATATGGCTCGGCCGCCTATAAGGGCGTGCAGCCGGCGTGGGATGCGCCCTGCGTGGCGATCGCCCGCCACGCTGGCGCGGTGCTGATGGGCAAGACCGTCACCACCGAGTTCGCCATGGCCGCCACGGGCCCGACCACCAATCCGTGGAACCCGGCCCACACCCCCGGCGGCTCGTCGTCCGGCTCGTGCGCGGCGGTCGGCGCCGGTCTGGTGCATGTCGCCTATGGCACCCAGACATCGGGCTCCACCATCCGCCCGGCCGCCTTCTGCGGCATCGTCGGGGTGAAGCCCTCCTTCGGCCTTCTCGACCGCACCGGCATCAAGCCGCTCGCCGACAGCCTCGACACCCTCGGCATCCTCGCCCGCGATGTGCGCGATGCCGCCTGGTACATCTCCGTGCTCTCCGGCCGGCCGGGGATCGCGGTGCCGGAGACCTTGCCGGCGCCGAAGGTGGCCCTGTTCCGCACGCCGATCTGGGACGAGACCGGCCCCGGCACCCGGCTGGCGCTGGAGCGCGCCGCGGAAGCGCTCGGCCGCGCCGGAACGCCGGTGCGCGAGGCGCCGGTGCCGGACTGGTTCGCCCCGCTCGGCGGCATGCTCGACCGCATCATGGACTGGGAGACGCCGAAGGCGCTTTTCCACGAGATGACGGTGCTGCGCGACCGGCTGGCGCCGAAGACGCTGGAATTCATGGATCCGCGGCTCGCGGTCACCCTGGAGCAGTATCAGGCCGCCCTCGATCACCGGGATTTCGCCCGGGCGCAGATGGAGACGGTGTTCGGCGAAGCCGACGTGCTCATCGCCCCGGCCGCCCCCGACGAGGCGCCGGAAGGGCTCGCCAGCACCGGCAATCCCGCCTTCAACAAGTTCTGGACGATCCTGCGGCTGCCGGCCGTCACGGTCCCGGCGGGCTTCGGCCCGAAGGGGCTGCCGGTGGGCGTGCAGGTCGTCGGCCGCTACGGACAGGACGCGCGGGTGCTCGCCGCCGCGGCCTTCCTGGAAGACGCGCTGGCTGCCGCCCCGGCAGCGTGAGGATCAACCGGGGCGCCGGCCTGCCGGCCCCCATTTTCCGACACTCATGGGTGACTCACGATGGCAACGGACGTTCAGATGGTGGCCCTGTTCAGGGCCGAGCTGGAACTCTGCAAGGTCGGCCCCGATCAGGTGGTGGCCGTGCTCAGCGAAGGCGAGGTGCGCGCCGATTATGCCCAGGCCTTCCTGGTGGCGGCCCAGCAGATCGGCGCCACCGCCTTCCACCTCAACCTGCCGAAGAAGGCCTTCGACTTCCGCAAGATGGTCGGCAAGACGGCGCTTGGCGGCAACCGTCCGGCCATCGAGGCGCTGAAGCAGGCTGACATCGTCATCGATCTCATGGGCCTGCTGTTCTCCCATGAGCAGAACGAGATCACCGCCACCGGCACCCGCATGCTGCTGGTGGTCGAGCCCTTCGAGGTGCTCTCGGCGATGTTCCCGGACGAGGGCCTGCGGAAGCGCATCGAGATCGGCGAGCAGATGCTGGCCAGGGCGAAGACGATGCACATCACCTCGTCCGCCGGCACCGACATCACCTATCAGCTCGGCCAGTATCCGGTGATGACCGAATATGGCTACACCGACACCCCCGGCCGCTGGGACCATTTCCCCTCGGGCTTCCTGCTCACCCAGGCCAATGACGGCGCCGTCAATGGCAAGGTCGTGCTCCAGCCCGGCGACATCATCAATGCCTTCCGCCGCTATGTGACGGCCCCGGTCACCTTCACGGTGAAGGACGGCTATGTGGTCGACATCGAAGGCGAGGGCATGGATGGCACGCTGCTGCGCCATTATGCCAATTCCTTCAACGACCCGCGCGCCTATGCCATCTCGCACATCGGCTGGGGCATGAACCCCAAGGCGAAGTGGCACCACATGGCCGCCACCCGCTCGCTCGACAAGGAGATCGGCGTCAACGGCCTCGCCTTCTATGGCAACGTGCTGTTCTCGCTCGGGCCGAACACCGAACTCGGCGGCACCAACGACACCGCCTGCCATCTCGACATGCCGCTCAGGAATGCCAGCCTGTCGCTGGATGGCGTGCCCGTCGTCGTCAATGGCGAGATCGTCGTGCCGGAGCTGAAGGCGCCGGGCTTCTGACCGACCGGGCGGGCGCCGGAGACACGGACAACGCCCGCGTTCATCCCGTCTCCGGATCCGCAGGGAAAGCCCCGCAGCCCGCGCCCCGGCCACAACCGGTGCGTTGGCCGACGGGGCGGGATACGCGGGAAACCCGGTCGACCGGACGGACGGAAGGGCGTATGCGTCGCGCATCTCCCTGCCTCCGCCCGGGCCGTCCGGCCCGTTTCCGTTCCGCCCACCGGGGATGCCCGGCCGACCGTCATCCGCGCCTCCCCGCGGGGGCGACCGCCCTTTCGTCCGCCCCCGGGGCGACGACACGCCCCGCGCTCACGTCACAGGTTCCGGCTTGTCCTTTCTGTCCGCCGCCGCCCGCCGCATCGCCCGCACCGCCCCCCCGATCCAGTGGCTGGGGCTGATCGTGCTGGCGATCGCGATCACCGCCCTGCTCGATCTCGCCCGCTTTCCCTCCTCCCTGCTGCTCGGGCCCCTGATCGCCGGGGTGATCTTCGGCGTCTCCGGCGCCTCCATCCGGGTGCCGAAGGATGGCTTCCTGTTCGCGCAAGGGGTCGCCGGCTGCCTGATCGGCCACGCCCTCACGCCCTCCATCCTGACGGAAATCCTGGCCGACGGGCCGGTGCTGGTCGCCTCGCTGATCGCCACCCTGACAGCGGCCGCCATCGTCGGCTGGGGGGTGGGCCGGGTGAAGGCCCTGCCGGCGGACGCCGCCGCCTGGGGCGCCATGCCGGGCATGGCCGGGGCCATGGTGGCGCTCTCCCAGGATTATGGCGCCGACTCGCGCCTGGTCGCCTTCATGCAATATGTGCGGCTGGCCTGCGTGATCCTGACCACCGCCGTGATCGCCCGCTTCCTGTTCGGCGTCACGCCGGCGGGCCCGGCCGGCGAGGCGACCCTGATCGGCGACGGGCGGATGCTCGCCGCCACCATCGCCATCGCCCTCATCGCCCCCTTTGCCGGCCGCCTGCCCTGGCCGCCGGCCGGGCCGATGCTGATCCCGCTGGTGATCGGCGCCCTGCTCCAGGGCTCGGGCGTCATGACACTGACCCTGCCCCACTGGCTGCTCGGTCTCGCCTATGCCCTCATCGGCTTCCAGGTCGGCCTGCGCTTCACCCGCACCATCATCCTCGTGGTGGTGCGCTCGATCCCGGCGGTGATCGCCGGCTCCTTCGCGCTCATCATCCTGTGCGCGGTGTCGGCGCTGCTGCTGGTGCTGTTCCTCGATGTCAGCCCGGTAACCGCCTTCCTCGCCACGGCTCCCGGCAGCATCGAGTCCATGGCGCTCATGGCCATCGACGCCAAGGCCGACGTGTCCTTCGTGCTCGCGCTCCAGACCCTGCGCCTCTTCGCGGTGGTGCTGGCGGGGCCGTGGCTCGCCCGCACCATCTGCCGCCTCGCGGTGGAAAGGCCCGCCCCATGACGGCGCCGTGCCGGCTCCGGGCCGGCCACTCTGGGCCGGCCCGCTCCGACCTATTCCGAACAGTCGAGCCGGCCGCCATTGGTGCGGCAGGTGAGCGGCACGGGCGCGCCGGTCTCCGCCGCCCGGCGCGCCAGGGCCCGCATGGGAAACCGGTACTGGGTCTCGTAGGCATGGCCGGCGAAGCCGCACACCACCTGCTCGATGGGCAGCGGATCCTTCGCCTCGTTGAACATCACCAGGGTGGCGGTCTTCGGCGCGAAGAACAGCGCCAGATCCGCCACCTTGCCCGGCGCCGCCCCCGGCAGGGCGAAGGAATACCAGTGGCCGGCCACCGCCTGACACTCCATCGGCTCGGTGGCGGCATTGGTGACGGCGAAATGGATGGGCGTGAACGGCCCCTCGATGGGCTTGGGCGGCGCCTCGCCGGCCAGCGCCGGCCCGGCGGCCAACCCGCAGACCATCAGGACCCCGGTCACAAACTGACGTGCGTTCATCCCATCCTCCGCCCGAGTGCAGCTGTCTTTCTGCCCCGACTTCAGCCGATTTTGTCTCCTCCTTCAAGAGACAAATAGCAATCCCCCAGCATTCTGTTCGCTACCCGGAGACGAGGACATGGAACTATCCACGAAAACCGCGCGCGAGATGTTCGCCGATCTGAAGGCTAACCCGATCCGTCCGCGCTACGGGTTCGGAAAGCGGCCGATCCTCATCAATGTGGACTTGCAGAAGGCCTATACGTCGGTCGGCGAATTCGTCACCGCCTATGAAAATGACCCGCTCCAGATGGACTATGTGAACCGTCTGGCGGCGCTGTCGCGCGCCCGGGCCCTGCCGGTGGTGTGGACCTATGTGGCCTTTCTGGACTCCGGCGAGGACTGCGGCGTGTTCGGCAGCCGCACCGATACCCCGGACTCGCTCCAGAACATCAAGATCGGCTCGCGCCGCGCCGAACTCGACGACCGGCTGGTGATCGCCGACAGCGACATCGTCCTCAACAAGAAGATGCCGTCGGCCTTCCACGAGACGCCGGTGCAGTCGCTGGCGGTGTTCCACGGCATCGACACGGTGATCGTCACCGGCGGCTCGACCTCCGGCTGCGTGCGCGCGACCGTCGTCGACGCGCTGTCGCGCGGCTACCGGGTGATCGTGCCGGAGGAATGCGTGGCGGACCTGCACGAGAGCCCGCACTTCGCCAATCTCTACGACATGATGAAGAAATATGCCGACGTGATCCCGGTCGCCGAGGTCATCGCCTATTATGAGGGCCTGCCGGACTGATCCGGCTGCGGGCCGGCGCTCCGCCGGCCCCCCTTCCCCCGCCTGGCATCAGGCGGCGGCGGTGCGGGAATGTTCGGTGGCGTGCCAGTCGCGGAACAGCCAGACGCGGGCCGGCGGGACATTGCGCACCACCCAGGGCGAGCGGTTGACCCGCACGGCGCCGCGCTCCTCCGGGATCGCCGGCACGAGGGCGTAGGAGAACTGGATGAAGGGCGCGCCCGGATCCAGCATCCGCAGGCAGTCATGGATCAGCGTGCGGCGCTGGGGCAGCGGCTTGGTGAACAGCGGCAGACCGGAAATGACGGTCGCGAGCGATCCGCGCTCGGGACGGCCGAGGGTCTCGAAGAGATTGTAGGCGTCGCCCTGGATGACCTTCACCCGCGGATAACGCTGGCGCAGCAGCTTCACGAAATCCGGATTGAACTCGACGAGGACGAGCCGCTCCTGGGGAATGCCGCGGGCGATCAGCGCCTCGGTGACGACCCCGGTGCCGGGTCCGAGCTCGACGATGGGTCCGTCCCGGTCGGCTTCCACATAGGAGGCCATCAGGCGCGTCAGCGCCGGGCCGGACGGGGCGACGGCGCCGGTGGTCAGCGGCCGCTCGACCCAGTTTCTCAGGAAGCGGACCTCGTCGGCCACCTTCGATCGCACCTTCAGCACGTGGACGCGCGCATTCCTGAGCATTGCTCGATCCGATGTTCGGGCCGGTCACCGGCAATCGCCTGCCAGAGAATCCGGGTTCCGTGGCGGAACAAGGGCGGACCGACCCGCAAGATGGTCGCAGTCCGCACCGGCGCAAACCCCACCGGGCCGCCGGGGGTGTTAACGGGGGGCCCGACTGTCAGGCTCCGAAGTTATCGAAGAAGTCTTTCATTTTTGCGAAGAACCCGGTCGATTCCGGATTGTTCTCCGTCGAAGATTCCTTCTCGAAGGATTCCAGCAACTCACGCTGTTTGCGCGTCAGATTGCGCGGCGTTTCGACGACGACCTGAATATAAAGGTCGCCCTTCTGGGGCGAGCGGAGCACCGGCATGCCGCGATTGCGCAGGCGGAACTGCTTGCCGGTCTGGGTGCCCTCGGGAATCTTAACCCGGGCCTTCTCGCCGTCGATGGTCGGCACGTCGAGATCGCCGCCAAGCGCTGCCGTCGTCATGGCGATCGGCACGCGGCAATAGAGGTCCGCCCCGTCGCGCTGGAAGAAGGCATGGGGCTTGATGGCGAGGAAGATGTAGAGATCGCCGGGCGGGCCGCCGCGGAAGCCGGCCTCGCCCTCGCCGCCAAGGCGGATGCGGGTGCCATCCTCGATGCCGGCGGGAATGTTGACCGACAGCGTCCGCTCCTGGGTGCGCCGGCCGGTGCCGCCGCAGCTCGCGCACGGATCGGAGATCGTCTCGCCGCGCCCGCCGCAGGTCGGGCAGGTGCGCTCCATGGTGAAGAAGCCCTGCTGGGCGCGCACCCGGCCCTGGCCGTTGCAGGTGCGGCAGCGCACCGGCTGGGAGCCCGGCTTGGCGCCCGAGCCCGAACAGGCCTCGCAGGTGATGGAGGACGGAATGGTGATCTCGACGGTCTTGCCGGCGAAGGCCTCTTCCAGGGTGATGTCGAGATTGTAGCGCAGGTCCGCGCCGCGCTCGCGGCCCGATCCCCGGGCGCCGCCGCCACCGCCGCGGCGGCTGCCGCCAAAGAACTCGTCAAAGATGTCGGACATGGCGGAGGCAAAATCGCCACCGGGGAAACCCGCCCCGCCGCCGGCCCCGCCCATGCCGTTCTCGAAGGCCGCATGGCCGAACCGGTCATAGGCGGCGCGCTTCTGGGCATCCTTCAGCACATCATAGGCCTCGTTCAGTTCCTTGAACTTGGCCTCGGCGGCATGATCCCCCGGATTGCGATCCGGATGATATTTCATCGCCAGCTTGCGGAAGGCGCTCTTCAGAGCCGCCTCGTCAGCATCGCGGGCGACGCCCAGAACCTCATAATAGTCGCGTTTGGCCATGTAGCCCGCTTCCAATCCCCGCCATCCGGACGACGTGACCGAGGATGCCTTCGCCGGACCGCGCACCTCTTCCCGTGCGGGACGGCGGCGCCTGCCTGTCGAACGCACGCCCGGACATGCCCCGGACATGAACACACGCCGCCTGCGGCCGGACGGGACGCAAGCGACGTGCCAGGTTCATCGGGTAACCCGCCGGGTCATTTCCCGGACGTCATTCCCGGCCCGGGCGGCCCTGCCGCCCCGGCCGGAGACCGGGCTCCCGTCTCCGGCATCCGGGACCCGACGGATCCCGGATGACCGGCGGACGATCAGGCCCGCTTCTTCTTGTCGTCGTCGACTTCCTCGAAGTCGGCGTCGACGACATCGTCGTCCTTCTTGGCGCCCGGCTCGGCACCACCGGCCTCGGCCGCCTGGGCCGCGGCATACATGGCCTCGCCCAGCTTCATGGAGGCCTGCACCAGCGCGTTGGTCTTGGCCTGGATGGCCTCGACGTCCTCACCGGCCAGCGCGGTCTTCAGGTCGGAAAGCGCGGTCTCGATCACCGACTTGTCGGCCCCCGAAACCTTGTCGCCATACTCGGCCAGAGACTTCTCGACCGAGTGGACCTGCGCCTCGCCCTGGTTGCGGGCTTCCACCAGCTCGCGCCGGGCCTTGTCGGCCGCCGCGTTGGCTTCCGCGTCCTTCACCATCTTCTCGATGTCGGCATCGGACAGACCGCCGGACGCCTGGATGCGGATCTGCTGCTCCTTGCCGGTGCCCTTGTCCTTGGCCGACACGTTGACGATGCCGTTGGCGTCGATGTCGAAGGTCACTTCAACCTGCGGCACGCCGCGCGGCGCCGGCGGGATGCCGACCAGATCGAACTGGCCCAGCATCTTGTTGTCGGCGGCCATCTCGCGCTCGCCCTGGAAGACCCGGATCGTCACGGCGCTCTGGTTGTCCTCGGCGGTCGAGAATACTTGGGATTTCTTGGTCGGGATCGTGGTGTTGCGCTCGATCAGCCGGGTGAACACGCCGCCGAGGGTCTCGATGCCGAGCGACAGCGGGGTCACGTCGAGGAGCAGGACGTCCTTGACTTCGCCCTTCAGCACGCCGGCCTGGATCGCGGCGCCGATGGCGACGACCTCGTCCGGGTTCACGCCCTTGTGGGGCTCCTTGCCGAAGAACTGCTTCACGATCTCCTGGATCTTCGGCATGCGGGTCATGCCGCCGACCAGAACCACCTCGTCGATCTGACCGGCCGAGACGCCGGCATCCTTGAGGGCCGCCTTGCAGGGCGCGATGGTCTTCTGCACCAGATCATCCACCAGCGCCTCGAACTTGGCGCGGGTCAGCTTGATGGCCAGATGCTTCGGACCGGTCGGGCCGGCGGTGATGTAGGGCAGGTTGATTTCGGTCTGCTGGGTCGACGACAGCTCGATCTTCGCCTTCTCGGCGGCTTCCTTCAGCCGCTGGAGGGCGAGCTTGTCGCCGCGCAGGTCGATGCCCTGCTCCTTCTTGAACTCGTCGGCCAGGAAGTTGACCAGACGGTTGTCGAAGTCCTCGCCGCCGAGGAAGGTGTCGCCGTTGGTCGACTTCACCTCGAACACGCCGTCGCCGATCTCCAGCACCGAGATGTCGAAGGTGCCGCCGCCAAGGTCATAGACGGCGATCGTCTTCGACTTGTCGGTCTTGTCGAGACCATAGGCGAGGGCTGCCGCGGTCGGCTCGTTGATGATGCGCAGGACTTCCAGACCGGCGATCTTGCCGGCGTCCTTGGTGGCCTGACGCTGGGCGTCGTTGAAGTAGGCCGGCACCGTGATGACCGCCTGGGTCACCGGCTGGCCGAGATAGGCCTCCGCGGTCTCCTTCATCTTCTGCAGGGTGAAGGCGGAGATCTGCGAGGGCGAATATTTCTTGCCGTCGGCTTCCAGCCACGCGTCGCCATTGTCGGCGCGCACGATCGGATAGGGCACGAGGGCCTTGTCCTTGGTGACGGTCGGATCGTCGAAGCGGCGGCCGATGAGGCGCTTCACCGCAAAGAAGGTGCGCTCGGGATTGGTAACGGCCTGACGCTTGGCCGGAGCACCCACCAGCCGCTCGCCCTCGTCGGTAAAGGCGACGATGGACGGCGTGGTTCGCGCGCCCTCGGCATTCTCGATCACCTTCGCCTGCTTGCCGTCCATGACAGCCACGCACGAATTGGTCGTGCCGAGGTCGATGCCGATGACCTTGCTCATATCTTTCTCCTTGGTCGGCGGGCCGTCCGGACCCGTTTGCGGCGTCCGGCCTGAGGCGGGGTTCTTCCCCGCCGGCCCCCATTTTCACGCGGGATTTGGCATCCGGGAGCAACCGGATGCGGCGTTGACGGGTATATAGGGGCGCCTTCTGCCCCCCGCAAGCGGTCCCCCGCAACGAACCGCATCCTGTCCCGGCGCACGATCCGGCCGGCACGGAACGGGGGG
>JBBSSF010000057.1:0-11458 GCA_038242345.1 Hyphomicrobiales bacterium | reverse complement strand
GTGCCGGCCACCGCCCCGGTCGCCAGCCTTGCCCCCGGAGAGGATCCGCGCCGGGCGCTGGCCGTCGAGTTCCTGCGCCGGGTGCGCGAGACGGTGCTGGAAAACGCCACCTATGTCGGCGACAGGTTCGCCGAGGAGGCCCGCCGCATCCATTATGGCGAGGCCGAGGAACGCGGCATCTATGGCGAGGCCACCCGCGACGAGGCCGAGGCGCTGGAAGAAGAGGGCATCGCCGTGACGGTGCTGCCGGTGCTGCCCGAAGACCGCAACTGAGACCAGGCGCACGAAGTGCTGACCGCACCCAAGCGCCTGAAGAACAGCAGATTTCCCATATGCCCCAATGGCATGAGAAATCTGCATCGGAATACCAAAGGATCCTTTTCAAGGATCTTTGGTATGACACCAGGCAGGAGGAGCCGGGTGTCCTGCGGCCGGCCGCTCTCCGTTATGGCCAACAATCCCCACAAATGAAAACGGGGACCCGGATTGCCCCGGATCCCCGTGAACGGGAGCCGTGTCTGGGCGTGCGCGTCAGTTCGCCTTCTTGCTCCAGGCGTCGAGGGCGGCGTTGAGGGCCTTGTTGCCCTCCGGACCCTTCTCGATGGTCAGGATCGCGCGCCGGCCCGAGGTGTAGAGCATCGGGATGTCGATCCAGTTGCGGTCCCGCAGCAGCCCGTCATTGCGCGCCACATCGGTCGGCGACTGGGCCAGCGCGATCCAGAACAGACCGTCCGACACCCGCGCCGAGGCCCCCAGCAGCGCGTCGCCGCGGGCATCCTCGGAGGCCTTCATGATGAGGCCGGGCACGTTGGAAATGCCGCCGCCGGGGAAATTGTCCGGCAGTTCGTAGGTGATCTCCACCAGATAGCTCGCCGGCAGCGCCGGATCATGGTTCTGGCGGAACAGCAGGCCCACCGTCACCTTGCGCTCGGGAATGGTCACGCTCGCCCGCACCATCGGCTCCCTGGGGCCGTTGGCGAAGGATTCCTGCACCAGCTGCCAGCTCACCTTGCCGACGGCCGCCGATCCGCGCGAGCCCTGGGCCGCGCCCTCCTCATAGAGGATCGCCCGGTCGCCGGTGGCCGACATGGTGGCCGCCGGTTCGGCCGGGGCATCCGCGGCGGGCGGCATGGGCACCGTCGGCGCCGCCGCGGTCTCGCCGCCGGCCGGAGCGGCTTCCTCGCCGGTGGTCCCTTCCGGAGCGGTCGTGACGATGCGCCGGGTCGGCACGCGCTTGACATCATCGCCGAGCCGGTCGGCGATCTTGCCGGTCTGCCCGTCGGCCGGAGCCTCGGTGCCGGCATCCGCCGGCGGAGCCTCGGTCGCCGGGGTCTCGGCGGTCTGCTCGGTCTCGGATGCCGGGCCCGAGGTGAGATAATAGACGGCGGCCACGCTTGCGGCGAGGAGCGCGACCACGATCACCCCGAGGGCGGCCATGCGGATCATCCGCGGCCGGCTGAGGCCGCCGCTGCGGGCCCGGGGCGCGGAGCGGACCCGCGGGGCGAAATCACTGTCGGCCGGCGGGCGCACCGTCCGGCTCCGCCCCGCCTTCGCGGCGGCGGGCGGCTCGGCATAGGGTGCCTCTTCCTCGTCCGCTGCCATGCGCGGATCGAAATCCCGCGCCGGCGGCAGGGCCTGGCCGTCCTCGGCATAGGCCCACTCGTCGGCCGGCGGAGCCGGAGGAACAGGCTCGGGCGCCCGGTGCACCATGGGCGCGGCCGGCGTCACCGGCTCGGGCGCAGGTGCCGGCTCGGGATGGGGCTCGGCGATGCGCTCGCGGCGCACGCGCGGCGCCTTCGGCTCCTCGACGGGATGCTCGTCCCGCAGCCGGCGCGCCCGGGGGGGCGGCATCACAGGTTCCGGCGGCACGGTCTCGGGGCCGAAATCGGCTTCCTCCGGCACCGGGCCGGCGGCGTGCATCGGCACCGGCGGGCGGACCGGCACGGGTTCCGGCGCCACGACCGGCTCGTCCGGCGGCATCACCGGCGGCGCGACGACGGGCGCGTGCACGGGCTCTGGCGGGGCCGGGGGAGCGACCGGACGGGGCGGGGCGACCGCAGCCTGGGGCGGGGCCACCGGGGCGACCGGGCGTTCGGCCACGGGCGGACGTTCGGCCACCGGCGGGCGGGGGGCAGGCGCCGGACGGGGCGGCGCGGCGGCGGCCGGCGGACGGGCGGCAGCCGGCGCTGCCGCCGGGGCGGGACGCGGCTGGGTGCCGCGGCGCACCATGTCGGTCTCGATGCGGCGGATCGCTTCTTCCAGCGCCAGGCGCTGGGCCGTGATCTCCGAGGGCGGAAGGGGCGGATCGAAACTTTCGAGCTGGCGCACCAGGGCCTTGCGGGCCTTGTCATAGATTTCGCGCCGCGCCTGCCCCGTGTTCTGGGGCAGGTTGGCGATCGCGCGCTGCAGGACTGAATGATAATCCGCCATACCGCTCAGATCCGGTCCGTTGCGGGCAGGCCCTGACGGACCCGCCCCCTTGAAGCTGGTGACGCGCGTGTGTCGGACGGCACGGTCCGTCTCGCGGCGCCGGAGGAGGGACGCCGGGAGAGGCTCGGCCGGCCGGGGTCAGTCCTGGAAGGGATCGGCCACCAGGATCGTGTCATCGCGCTCCGGGCTGGTGGAGAGCAGCGCGACGGGCGCGCCGATCAGCTCTTCCACATGGCGCACATATTTCACCGCCTGGGCCGGAAGATCGGCCCAGGAGCGGGCGCCATAGGTGGATTCGCGCCAGCCCGGAAGGGTTTCGTAGATCGGCTCCACCCGGCGCTGGGCGCTTTCGGCAGCCGGCAGGTCGTCGATCACGCGGCCGTCGAGCCTGTAGCCGACGCAGACCTTGATCTCGTCCAGACCGTCGAGCACGTCGAGCTTGGTCAGCGCGATGCCGTGGATGCCGGAGGTGCGCACCGTCTGGCGCACCAGCGCGGCATCGAACCAGCCGCAGCGGCGCTTGCGGCCGGTGACGGTGCCGAATTCCTTGCCGCGGGTGCCGAGGAAGTCGCCGATCTCGCCGTCCTGCTCGGTCGGGAACGGGCCCTCGCCGACGCGGGTGGTGTAGGCCTTGGTGATGCCGAGCACATAGCTGATGGCGCCCGGGCCCATGCCGGAGCCGGCCGCCGCCTGACCCGCCACCGTGTTGGAGGAGGTCACGAACGGATAGGTGCCATGGTCGACATCGAGGAGCGCGCCCTGGGCGCCCTCGAACAGGATGCGCTTGCCGGCCTTGCGCTGGGCATCGAGGATGCGCGAGGTGTTGTCCATGAAGGGCAGCACCTTGTCGGCCACCGACACCAGCTCCTCATAGAGGGTCTCGACGGCGATCTCGGGCTGGCCGAGGCCGCGGCGGAGCGCATTGTGATGGGCGAGCATGCGCTCGATCTTGCCCCTGAGGGCCGGCAGCTCGGCCAGATCCATGAGCCGGATGGCGCGCCGGCCGACCTTGTCCTCATAGGCCGGGCCGATGCCGCGCTTGGTCGTGCCGATCTTGGTGCCCGAGGCGGAGTTCTCGCGGAAGGCGTCCAGCTCGCGGTGGAGCGACAGGATCAGCGGAACATTCTCGGCGATGCGGAGCTGTTCGGTCGTCACGTGGACGCCGAGGTCGGCGAGGCGGCCGAGTTCGGCCACCAGCGCATGGGGGTCGAGCACCACGCCATTGCCGATGACGGCGAGCTTGCCGGGACGCACCACACCGGAAGGCAGAAGGCTCAGCTTGTACTGAACGCCGTCGATGACCAGCGTGTGGCCGGCATTGTGGCCGCCCTGAAAGCGCACCACCACATCGGCGCGCTCCGACAGCCAGTCGACGATCTTGCCCTTGCCCTCGTCGCCCCACTGCGACCCGACGACGACGACGTTCGCCATTTTACTCAAGACCTCCGGGACACCCGTTCCGGACGCAGCCGTCCGGAACCCACGGCCTTGCTCCGCCCCGGGTGTCGACGGGCGGACAGGCAGAATTTCTTCAGGCGGGGGCCGGTCCCCGCCGGGATCACGCACGTCCGGCCCGCCTCGCGGGGCCGGACCTTAACCGAAAAGAAAGGGCCGCGCGAGCCTCGAAGGCATCCCGCGGCCAATTCTCTGGGGATCGGCCGCAGCCATCCCCGGCGACATCCGGAAGTCTCCGGATCCCGCGCGGTTGCGCCGGATCCGGGCCCCCGCTGCCCCGTGGTCAGTAGCGGTAGTGGTCGGCCTTGAACGGGCCTTCCACCGGCACGCCGATATAGTCGGCCTGCTCCTGGCTCAGCTTGGTCAGATGCACGTCGAGCTTGGCCAGATGAAGGCGGGCGACCTTCTCGTCGAGGTGCTTCGGCAGGATGTAGACCTTCTTCTCGTAAGCCTCCGGACGGGTCCACAGCTCGATCTGGGCCAGCGTCTGGTTGGTGAAGGAGGCCGACATCACGAAGCTCGGATGGCCGGTGGCGTTGCCGAGATTGACCAGACGGCCCTCGGAGAGCAGCAGCAGGCGCTTGCCGTCGGGGAACTCGACGAGGTCCACCTGCGGCTTCACGTTCTTCCACTTCATGTTCTTCAGGCCGGCGATCTCGATCTCGTTGTCGAAATGGCCGATGTTGCACACGATCGCCATGTCCTTCATGGCGCGCATGTGGTCGAGGGTGATGATGCCCTTGTTGCCGGTGCAGGTGACGAAGATGTCCGCCGTCGCGGCGACGTCTTCCAGCGTGCGCACGGCAAAGCCGTCCATGGCGGCCTGCAGGGCGCAGATCGGATCGACTTCCGTCACGATGACCCGCGCGCCGGCGCCGACCAGCGACTGGGCCGAACCCTTGCCCACGTCACCATAGCCGCAGACCACCGCGACCTTGCCGGCCATCATCACGTCGGTCGCCCGGCGGATGCCGTCGACCAGCGACTCCCGGCAGCCATACTTGTTGTCGAACTTCGACTTGGTGACGGAGTCATTGACGTTGATGGCCGGGAACGGCAGCTCGCCCTTGTCCTGCAGCTGGTAGAGGCGATGCACGCCCGTGGTCGTCTCTTCCGAGACGCCGCGGATGGCGGCCTTGGCGCGGGAATAGAAGGTCGGATCCTTGGCGAGGCGCTTGCGGATCACGTCGAAGAGGGCGGCCTCTTCCTCGTTGCCCGGGTTGGTGAGCACCGAGGGATCGGTCTCGGCCTTGGAGCCGAGGATCACCAGCATGGTGGCGTCGCCGCCATCATCCAGGATCATGTTGGCGGTCTCGCCATTGCCCCAGTCGAGGATGCGGTCGGCATAGTCCCAGTATTCTTCCAGGGTCTCGCCCTTCACGGCGAACACCGGAATGCCGGCAGCCGCGATCGCGGCGGCGGCATGGTCCTGGGTGGAGAAGATGTTGCAGGACGCCCAGCGCACCTCGGCGCCCAGCGCCACGAGGGTCTCGATCAGCACCGCCGTCTGGATGGTCATGTGCAGCGAGCCGGCGATGCGGGCGCCCTTCAGCGGCTGCACCGGGCCGAATTCGGCGCGGGTCGCCATCAGGCCGGGCATCTCGGTCTCGGCGATGTCGAGTTCCATCCGGCCCCAGCCGGCCAGCGAGATGTCCTTGACGAGATAGTCGGTGAAAGCGGCCATCGGCGCGAAATCCTCGAAATGGTCCGGAGCAGGTCCGTCGGAGCCGACGGCCCCGTCCTGAAAATGGGCGCGCACGAAGGCATCCGGCCCCGGGGTGCGCACCCGTCCTGCCCCGGTTTATAGGGACGCCGCAGCCACAAGGCAATCAGGATATAAGCATGTCTTTATGTCAGCCCGGAGGCTCATGCCAGGCACACGCGGTGCTGACCGCCCCCGCGCGCCTGAAGAGAGCGGATTTCTCATATGCTCCAGAGGCATGAGGAATCCGCACCGGAATACCAAAGAGTCCTCTTCGAGGATCTTTGGTATCATGCCTCGAAGGTGACCACGATCGGCACGTGATCGGAGGCGCGTTCCCAGCCGCGGGCGGCGCGCACGACCTCGACCTTCGTCACCTGGGCGGCCAGCTCGCCGGTGGTCCAGACATGATCGAGCCGGCGGCCGCGGTCGGAGGCCGCCCAGTCGCGGGCGCGGTAGCTCCACCAGGTGTAGAGCTTCTCGGGCAGCGGGATCGCCTCGCGGACGACATCGGCAAGGGGGCCGGCAAGGCGGGCGGCCTCCAGCCCCTCGGTCTCCACCGGCGTGTGGGAGACGACGCCGAGAAGCTGCTTGTGGGACCAGACATCTTCCGGATAGGGGGCGATGTTGAGGTCACCGACCAGCACGCCATGACCGGTGGCGGCGATCTCGGCGCAGAAGTCCTTCATGGCCGACAGCAGGCGCAGCTTGGCGTCGAATTTCGGATTGATGGCCGGGTCGGGCTCGTCGCCGCCGGCCGGCACATAGAGGCAGTGCACCCGCAGGGCGCGGCCGGCGAAGGCGACGTCGGCGGCCACATGGCGCGGCTCGTCGACGGCGCCCAGCACCGTCTTCTCGGCGTTCAGCAGCGGCCGGCGGGAGAGGATGGCGACGCCATGATGCCCCTTGGTGCCGTTGTTCATCTCGATGTGCTCGTAGCCGAGCATCCGCACCGCCTTCAGCGGAAAGGCGCCATCGGGACAGCGCGTCTCCTGGAGACAGAGCACGTCCGGAGCGTGCTCGGCGACGAAGCGGGACACGAGATCGAGCCGCGCGCGGATCGAGTTGACGTTCCAGGTGGCAACGACGAGGCGGTCGGCCATGGGTCCGGTCTCCGGGGCGGCGCGCGGGAACGCCGGGGATCAGGGACGGCCGGCGCCCGCCCGACAAGGGGGGCGTCGGCCGGAGGGGATCAGCGCGCGCGGCTGGTGACGAAGCCGAGGATCTTGCGCACGTCGGCAAGGATCGGATCGGCGATGGCGGCGGCACGCTCGGCACCGTCGCCCAGCACCTGGTCGATATAGCCGGGATCGGCCACCAGACGGCGCATTTCCTGGGTGATCGGGCCGATCTTCGACACCGCCAGCTCGGCCAGCGCCGGCTTGAAGGCCGAGAACTGCTGGCCGCCGAACTCGGCCAGCACCTGTTCCCGGCTGATGCCGGCAAGTGCTGCATAGATGCCGACGAGGTTCTCGGCTTCCGGCCGGCCCTTCAGCCCGTCCAGCTCCGAGGGCAGACCATCGGGATCGGTCTTGGCCTTGCGGATCTTCAGGTTGATGGTGTCGGTGTCGTCGATCAGGTTGATGCGCGAATAATCGGACGGGTCCGACTTCGACATCTTCTTGGTGCCGTCGCGCAGCGACATCACCCGGGTGGCCGGGCCCTGGATGAGGGGCTCGGGCAGCGGGAAATAGGCGTCGCCGAAGCCGAGATCGGCAATCCGGTGGCTGTAGTCGTTGTTGAACTTCACCGCGATGTCGCGGGTCAGCTCCATATGCTGCTTCTGGTCCTCGCCGACGGGCACTGCGGTCGCGCGGTAGACCAGAATGTCGGCGGCCATCAGCGTCGGATAGGCGAACAGGCCGACGGAGGCGTTCTCCTTGTCCTTGCCCGCCTTCTCCTTGAACTGGGTCATGCGGTTGAGCCAGCCCATGCGCGCGATGCAGTTCAGGATCCACGCCAGCTCGGAGTGCGCGGCGACCTGGGACTGGTTGAAGACGATGTGCGCCTTCGGATCAATGCCGGAGGCGAGGAAGGCGGCGGTCACCTCGCGGATGGAGCGGGTGAGGTCGGCGGGATCCTGCCACACGGTGATCGCATGCAGGTCCACCACGCAATAGACGCAGGGGAAGGTGTCCTGCAGGGAAACGAACCGGGTGATGGCACCCAGATAGTTGCCGAGGTGGAGGTTGCCTGTCGGCTGCACGCCGGAGAAAATGCGGGGCTCGAAGGCGGTCATGTCATCACCGGACCAGAACGGATCGGATCGCGCCGGACCATTCGGGTCCGTCCTGCCCGGGAGGCGGGAGGCGGGCCGGACCGGCGCGCTGGGGGCTGCACGACCGCGGGAAAGACGCATCTCGGGCCCGCGGACGCGGCCGGACGGTGGGGGGCGGATCGCGAAAAGGCGGCGCGACGGGCCCGTCCGGGCGGCGCCCGGCCGTATGGCGGCCCCCGGCCCCCGGCCCAAGGCCGCAGCGCGCCCGGAGGGCCGGAAGCCGCCGGCTTTTGCCGGGATCGCCAACCTTTCACCGGTTCTTTACCGCTCGCGCCGCAAGGTGGCGGTGATAGAGAGAGGCGCGGCCCGTCCCCCGGCCGGCTTCCGGACAGATTGACCACAGACCAGGATCGGCCGGCGGGCAGCCCTTCAGCCCCGGTCGCATCCGTTGAAGGAAACGAGGAGCCATGTCGCGGATCCTGCTCGCGGAAGACGACTCCGACATGCGCAACTTCCTCTCCAAGGCGCTCGAAAAGGCCGGCTATTCCGTCGTGCCCTTCGACAATGGCCTCTCGGCCTACGAGCGTCTTCGCGAGGAACCGTTCACGCTGCTTCTGACCGACATCGTGATGCCGGAGATGGACGGCATCGAACTGGCGCGGCGCGCCGTCCGGCTCGATCCGGACCTCAAGGTGATGTTCATCACCGGCTTTGCCGCGGTGGCGCTCAACCCTGACAACCAGGCGCCGAAGGAAGCGAAGGTGCTGTCCAAGCCCTTCCACCTGAAGGACCTCGTGCGCGAGGTCGAGCGGCTGCTGGCCGCCTGAGGCCGTCAGGCCGGGACACCGGCAAAGGCCGCATCCGTGGTCCCCGAAGGGCCCGCGGCCTTTTCTTATGCCAGGCGCATGAAGTGCTGACCGCACCGTGCGCCTGAAGATCAGCAGATTTCCCATATGCCCCAATGGTATGGGAAATCTGCATCGGCATACCAAAGAGTCCTCTTCGAGGATCTTTGGTATCATGCCTTTTCCAGGGGGAGGCGTGAAGTGGCCGCAGCGGCCGGCCGGCGGCTCCCTGTCCGCGACCCGCGCGGGCGCTTTCCGCGCGAACCGGCCCCAACTTCGCTTGAAAATGCTACTCGGCGCCCGCCGCGGCCCGCGACTGGTTCGCCGGGCCGGCATCCTGGACGATCCGGTTGCGGCCTCCGGCCTTGGCGACATAGAGCGCCCGGTCGGCCCGCGCCATCAGGGCCGGCAGCGTCTCCTCGGGCCGCCCGCGCACCGCGAGCCCGCCGGACAGGGTGACATTGATCCCCGGATCGGCCAGCACGGCGCCGGCCAGCCCCGCCCGCAGGGCCTCGGCTGCGGCCAGCGCCTCCTGGAGTGTCTGTCCGGACAGAAGCACGGAAAATTCCTCGCCGCCCGTCCGTCCGATCACCGCGCCCGCCGGCATGTGGGCGGTCAGACGGGCCGCGACCGTCTGGATCACCCGGTCGCCGGCGGCATGGCCGAAGCTGTCGTTGACCTGCTTGAAGTGGTCGATGTCGACCATCAGCACAATGACGGACGTCTCCTGAAGCCGCGCCGTCGCTTCGCGGTCGAAGGCCCGCCGGTTGAAGAGGCCCGACAGCCCGTCCACATCCGCCTGCCGGTGGATGATCGCCGTCATGTCCATCACCACGACGAGGATGAGGGCGAGTGCCACGGCCACCAGCACCAGACCCGAGGCCGCCTGGGAAAAGAGCGCATAGGCGCTGGTGATGTAGTCGCGCGCGGTCGCGCCGGCGCCGAGCAGATAGGCAGCCGGGGGCTTCAGGGCGAAATGCAGGGACGCCACGGCAAACAGCGCCGCCAGCAGCCGGTCGAGCGGTCCGCGGATGCCGCGCATGACCACGACGGCACACAGGCCCGTGCCGATGCAGAAGGGAATCTGATAGCCGAAGCCGTGAATCAGTCCGTCGCGGGGATGGCCGATGATCGCCACCCGCAGCATGAGACTGCCGACGAACAGGCCCGCAAGCAGCCCGCGCGGCAGGCGCACGCCATAATAGCGTTGCAGCGCTGCCGCCATGATGAGGAAGGCAAGGGTGAAGCTCGTGTAGCTGAGGGCCTCGAACAGCCCGGTGGCAACCGGCGAGAGCCGCACCATGAGTTCGCTCACCGGTGTCATCGCCCCGACGAAATAGGAGAGGGCAAAGCCGCGCAGGGCGTCGGGCGCCCCGCGCAGCCGGGACAGCAGAAAGAAGGTGCCGGCGATCAGGACGGCAATCGCGAGATTGGCGGACAGGGCGAAGAACGCTCCGGTCATCGGTCGTGCGCGGGCTCCGGTTGCGGCAGGGCCGGGACCGGCAGACGCTGCTGCCAGCCGGTCGGGGCGCTGTATCCGGGATCGCGGATGCCGGGAGGGCGGGTGCCCGGGAGGGGGGCAGACCCGCGGACCCCCCGGGTTACGGTGCGCCTCTGTACTGATTGTATCCGATCCAGGTCGCACCTGGAAACCATCCTCCGTCGGCTGTGGCCCGCCGGTTTTGGCGCCGACCCTGCGACATCCCGTCTTGCCGGGCGCATGGGGGCGTTGTCGCGTCCGCCGGCGCGCCCGGCCGGCTTGACGCGCCTCCGGCCGCCGGTCACCCCTTGGAGCCATGAACACGCCCGCGCCGACCCCGCTGCCTGCCGCCCGCGATCCTGCCGGCTTCATCCGCGCCAACACGCGGCTGTTGCAGCCGCCCCATGTGCCGGAGGTGCATCTGCATCTCGCCGACGAGGCGACGGCCCTGTGGGAGAAGACCGAGGAGGAGCTGGGGGCGATCGGCCTGCCGCCGCCCTTCTGGGCCTTTGCCTGGGCCGGCGGCCAGGCGCTCGCCCGCTATGTGCTCGATCATCCGGATCTGGTCGCGGGAAAGCGGGTGCTGGATTTCGCCTCGGGCTCGGGGCTGGTGGCGATCGCCGCCATGATGGCCGGGGCCACCGAGACGCTGGCCACCGAGATCGACAGCTTCGCCATCACCGCCATCGGCCTCAATGCCGCGGCCAACGGCGTGACGGTCACCGCCGCCTTCGAGGACGTGACGAAGGGCGAGGCCGGCCGCTTCGATGTCGTGCTTCTGGGCGATGTCTTCTATGAAAAGCCCATGGCGGAAGCCGTGCTCGCCTGGGCGTGGCGGGAGCACGAGGCCGGCGCCACGGTGCTGGTCGGCGATCCCGGCCGCTCCTATCTGCCGCGGGAGCGGCTGGAGGCGGTGGCCGAATATTCCGTGCCCGTCACCCGGGCGCTGGAGGATTCCGAGGTGAAGCACACCCGGGTGTGGCGCTTCCGGGCCTGATACCAGGCACGCGAAGTGCCGACCGCACCCCAAGTGCCTGAAGAACAGCGGATTTCTCATATGCGCCAATGGCATGAGAAATCCGCATCGGAATACCAATGAATCCTTATCGGAATACCAATGAATCCTTTTCAGGGATCTCTGGCATGAGCCGGCTTCAAAAGCCGCCCGGGCCGGCGCGGCGGGTCACTTGCCCGAGCGCTCCGCCCGCAGCTTCGCCCACCAGGCCAGCCGCTCGCCGAGGCGCTGCTCGAAGCCGCGCGGGGTAGGCTGGTAGAACTGGCGCCGGCCGAGCGCCTCGGGGAAATAGTCCTGTCCCGAGAAGGCGTCC
>JBBSSF010000056.1:0-11515 GCA_038242345.1 Hyphomicrobiales bacterium | reverse complement strand
TTTTGCCCCGCTCGGCTACGAGACCGCCACCTTTTCCGATGGCTGGGCGCTGGAAGCCCATCTGCGCCAGAGCATGTGCGATCTGGTGGTGCTGGATCTCGACCTGCCGGGCCGGCCGGGGCTGGACGTGCTGCGCGACTCGCCGCTTCTGGCCGATGTCGCCGTGATCCTGCTCACCGCCCGGGAGGATCCGGTGGAACGGGTGATCGGCCTCGAACTCGGCGCCGATGAGGTGGTCACCCGCCCGGTGGAGCCGCGCGAGCTGGCGGCGCGGGTGGCGGCCGTTCTGGGCCGGCGGCAGGGGCGGCGGCGGCCGCTGGTGGTGTTCGAGACGGTGAGCGTCGACCTCGCGGCGCAGCGGCTGCTGCGCGCCGGCGGGGCGAGCGAGCGACTCACCCCCGGGGAAATCGCCCTCATCCGGGTGTTCGCCAGCCATCCCGGCCGGGTGCTGGGGCGCGAGGAGCTGATCGCCCTGGCGCCCGCCGATTCGGAAGATGCCTTCGACAGATCCATCGATTCGCGGGTGGCGCGGCTGCGCCGCAAGCTCGCCACGCGCACCATCCAGACCGTCAGAGGCCACGGATACCGCTTCGATCCGCCCTTTTCCGACCCCGCCGCCGGGGCCTGAGGGGAGGGCGGAAACCAGGGGGGCTTGACCCCCGGCGGGACGGACGCCTATAAGCCGCCTCACCGAAACGGCGCCGCCCGATGGCAGCGTCTCCCGGGAAAGTGGGTGTGTAGCTCAGTTGGTAGAGCAGCTGACTCTTAATCAGCGGGTCCACAGTTCGAGCCTGTGCTCACCCACCATTCCCCGTCCTTCTCCGCATCAGGAAGTGACGTCGCAGCTGATCGGCGCCTGCGCCATGCTGCACTGCACCCAATCCGTGCGGCGACCGGGCCCAGCCGTCAGGCATTCGGCGGTGCCCACTTCCTGTGCCCTCTCCATTTCCTTATCGCAGCCGGAGCAACGCAGCCGATGACGACCGTCCGTCGTCCTTCAGTCTTCCTTAACGACGTTTCGGCATCGTGGAATGCGGGCGGCTCCTCTGGTACGGACCTCGGCAGCCGGTCTCCAGCGACAAGAAGACTTCGGGCCGATTCGCGGCCGGATCTTCAAGCGAGGGAAGAAACCATGCGCGGTATCTCTGCGGATGACTTCGGCCCGGTCCGGGGTGTGGCCGGCCAGCTTCTCGGCCGGGTGACCGGTCGTCCGGTGATGGCGATTGCCGTCGTCGGCGGCGTGGTGATGGCGGGGCTCATTGTCGCCAACGCCGTGGTGATGCAGCACGAGCGCCACCCCGCGCCGATCTTTGCCACCCGGCCCTTTTCCACGACCACGGTGGCCGTCGGCCCGCGCGCCGGCATTCCGGCGCGCACCCAGACGGCCGGCTCGGTGGCCTCGTCCGTCGAGGCGCCGCCCGAGCCTCATGTGGTGATCGACGGTCCGGCGGTGGAAAAGGCCCGCATCGCCGCCATCCAGGACGCGCTCTCGAAGCGGGGCCTCTATGCCGGCACGGTCGATGGCCGCACCGGCCCGAAGACCGCTGCCGCCATCCGCGCCTTCGAGACCGATGCCGGCTTTGCCCCGACCGGCCAGGCCAGCCCGGCCGTCGCCCAGGCCCTCGGCATCGAGGATGCCGTGTGGATGGCCAAGGCCGCCGAGGATCAGGCGGCCGCCGAGCGCACCCGGATCGCCAGGGCCCAGAAGGCCCTCTCGGCGCTCGGCTATGGCCCGCTGAAGGCCGATGGCCGTCCGGGGGCGGAAACCATCAATGCCGTGCAGCGCTTCGAGCTCGATCAGGGACTGCCGGTGACCGGCACCATTGACGACAAGCTCGTCGCCCGTCTGCTGGCCGCCGACACCATGGCCATCAACTGATACCAGGCGCGCAAGCGCTGACCGCACCTTTGCGCCTGAAGATCAGCGGATTTCCCGTCTGCCCGGAGCCATGGGAAATCTGCACGGGACGGACAGAGGATTCTCAGGACCTTTGGGGGACCTTTGGGCGGACCGCATCCAGCCCCGGTCTTCTCACGCCTCCCGACGGATCCGCACTCCGCTGTCCGTCCGCGCGCGGCGCGTCCGCGTCTGCCGGAGCTTTCCGCATGCGTCTGACATCGGCCTTCTATGTCTCGGCCCTGATCCGCACCCTCGACGGGCGCGGCATTCCGGCGGTCGTGGCCCGCAAGGGCGCCAGCGAGGCGGGGGCGATCTTCGTGCGGGTCAACCGGCTGGATGGCAGCGCCGATCTCTATGGACCGGCGCCGCAGATGTCCTTCGAGCCCGGCGAGAGCGATGACCGCCGCTTCGAGCGCGTGCTGGAAGGCGTTCCCGAGCCCGACGTGACGGCCCGGCTCGCCTCCGAGACCCGCTTCGATTCCGATCTCTGGATCGTCGAGATCGACGACCGCAGCGCCGGCGTGCCGGTGCCGCTGGCCCGGATGTGATCAGCCGACCAGGTCGAGGGTGGCGATGCCGTAGAGCGGCACGCTGGAGAACAGCTCGAACATGTCGATGCCGACAAGATTCGAGCGGCCCGAGCTGCCGAGCACTGATTCCACGCCCCTGAGCTTCCAGCGCGGATCCTTCGCCGTGTAGTCGGACGGCCGCAGCACGCCGGAGCGGAATTCGATCTCGCGGTCCTTGCGCGCCAGCGGCCCGATGGAGGGATGGAAGCGCGCCATGCCGACCAGGGGCCAGGCGAAGGTGTCATAGAGGAAGCGCACCGGCCGGCCGTGCAGACGGCGCGCCAGCGCATCGAGAATCCCGGCAAAGGTCTCCGGGGTGAGATAGGGAACGATCCCCTCGGCGATGAGGAGCAGCGGCCCCTCGTCGGGCAGGGGCACCGCATCCAGCCAGCCCGGCGCGCCGATGATGGCGGAGACCGAGCGGCGGTGACTGTCGGGCGGGCACACCCGCCGGCGCAGCTCCGTCACCGCGGGCTGGTCGACCTCGACCCAGCTCGACGAGGCCGAGCCCACCCGGTGGACGGCGGTCGAGAGGCCGCAGCCGAGCTCCACCACCGTCAGGGCACCCTGACGCTGGGCCGCTTCCAGAATGGCACGGTCGAAGATCTGGCTGCGCCGCAGCACCCCGTAGACGCTGTCCCGGTCCTGGACGAAGTCCTCGGGCGCAATGCCGAGACGCTGCACCAGCACCCCGGAGGCGGGATCGCGAAAGCCCAGATGGGGAAAGAGCGCATGCGCCTGCGCGCGCGCCGCAAGGGTGACAACCAGCGTCGCCGCGACACCAGACAGGCCGGTTCCTGCCACCATGATCGTCCTCCCCCCCTGCAAACCGGGACCCGGCCTGTTGTGCTGCCGGCCGCTCGTCCACCCCATACTATGGGGCCGGACGCAACGGGGCGCACGTCAGGATTAGGACGGAGCTTGACGATCACCGCCGGGTGGCACTGGGCCCCGCAAGGTGCCGGAAGGGGCGGGGCCGCAATGTCTTTTCCGCTCAGACCAGCCGGCTCTGTTCCATCGCCGCGGCGACGAAGGAGACGAACAGCGGGTGCGGCTCGAAGGGACGCGACTTCAGCTCCGGGTGATACTGCACGCCGATGAACCAGGGATGATCGACGATCTCGATGGTTTCCGGCAGCAGTCCGTCCGGCGACATGCCGCAGAAGCGCATGCCTTCCTTCTCCAGCCGGTCCCGATAGGCGACATTCACCTCATAGCGATGGCGGTGCCGCTCGATGATCCGGGTGGAGCCGTAGATCCGGGCGATGTGGCTGTCCGGGGCGAGATCGGCCACATAGGAGCCGAGACGCAGGGTGCCGCCGAGATCGCTGTCGGCATGGCGCTGCTCGACGGCATTGCCCTTGGACCATTCGGTGAGGAGGCCCACCACCGGCTCCGGCGTCGGGCCGAACTCGGTCGAGGAGGCTTCCGCCACGCCGGCCAGATTGCGCGCCGCCTCGATGACGGCCATCTGCATGCCGAAGCAGATGCCGAAATAGGGCACCTTGTGCCGGCGGGCGAAGCTGGCCGCCGCGATCTTGCCTTCCGCCCCGCGTTCGCCGAAGCCGCCCGGCACGAGAATGCCGTGCACCCGCTCCAGCCACGGCGCCGGATCTTCCTTCTCGAAGATCTCCGATTCGATCCAGTCGATGTTGACCTTCACGTTGTTGGCGATGCCGCCGTGAACGAGGGCCTCGATGAGCGACTTGTAGGCGTCCTTCAGGCCGGTGTACTTGCCGACGACGGCAATGGTCACCTCGCCTTCCGGATTGTGGATGCGGTTGGAGATGCGGTTCCAGCGGTCGAGCACCGGCTGGGGGGCGCCATTGATGCCGAAGGCGTTCAGCACCTCGATGTCGAGGCCGGCGCGGTGATAGGCGATCGGCACGTCATAGATCGAGGCGACGTCGAGAGCCGGGATCACGGCGCTCTCGCGCACATTGCAGAACAGCGACAGCTTGCGGCGGTCGGAATCCGGGATCGGCCGGTCGCAGCGCACCAGCAGGATGTCCGGCTGGATGCCGATGGAGCGCAGCTCCTTCACCGAATGCTGGGTCGGCTTGGTCTTGAGTTCGCCGGCCGACGAGATCCACGGCATCAGGGTCAGGTGGATATAGACGGCAAAGCCGCGCGGCAGGTCGTTGCCAAGCTGGCGGATGGCCTCGAAGAAGGGCAGGCCCTCGATGTCGCCGACGGTGCCGCCGATCTCGACCAGGCAGAAATCCACGCCCTCATTGCCGGTGAGCACGAATTCCTTGATGGCATCGGTGACATGGGGGATCACCTGCACCGTGCCGCCGAGATAGTCACCGCGGCGTTCCTTGGTGATGATGTCGCGATAGATGCGGCCGGTGGTGATGTTGTCTTCGCGGTTGGCCGGACGGCCGGTGAAGCGCTCATAGTGGCCGAGATCCAGATCGGTCTCGGCGCCGTCGTCGGTCACGAACACTTCGCCATGCTGATAGGGCGACATCGTGCCGGGATCGACGTTCAGATAGGGATCGAGCTTGCGGAGCCGCACCGAATAGCCGCGCGCCTGAAGCATGGCGCCGAGCGCTGCCGATGCGAGCCCCTTGCCGAGCGAGGACACCACGCCGCCGGTGATGAAGACGTAGCGCGTCATGCGGCACCTCCGCTTAAATCGATCGGATCCCCGTCTGCGCCATGCGGCGGGGCTCCACCTTCAAGAAACGTTCGAGAGAGGGTCCGCGGGCCGCATCCGCCCGGCCGGACCAAACAGAAGGACCGGCCCGGCGGCAGCATGGCGGTCCATGCCGGCCGGGTCGGCCCCGAAAGCCTGGCGCGCGGCGCGATCAGGCATCCGCGCGGATCCAGAGCGTTTTCCGTTCGCTAAGCGCTCACTGGAAAACGCTCCAGATTATTGAGCATACGCATTTTCTTCACGCGAGCCGGTGTCCACGTCGCTTGAAAATGCGTCTGGCGGTTCACTCCGACTGGGGAACCTGCGGACCGGTCGGCTGGGCCGGGGCAGGGGCCGCCGGGGTCGTCGCCGGCTCGGAAGGCTGGGCACCGCGCAGGGTGTCGAGGAGGCCGGCGCCGCTGCCGCGGGTAGCATCTTCCATCGGGATGGCCGGCGCGCTGCCGCCGGTGCCGAGGATCGAGGCCGGCGAATCCTGCATCCGCGCCATGACCGTGAGCCCGATCGTGGTGAGAAAGAAGCCGGTGGCAAGGATCGCCGTCGCCCGGGTGAGCACATTGGCCGTGCCCCGGCTGGTGAAGAAGCCGCCACCGCCGCCGATGCCGAGACCGCCGCCTTCGGAGCGCTGCAGCAGCACGACACCCACCAGCGCGACCACGATGAGGAGATGCACGACGATCAGGACGGTATGGAACATATGTCGGGGCCGGAACCAGTTGAGGAACGCCGCCGCCCGCCGGAGACCGGCCGGGATTTCAGGCGACGGTGGGCGAAGACACCAGGACCCGCGAAACACGCCAGACCCCGGGATCGCACCCGAAATGACTGCGGCCGGCGAATCCGGGACCGGCCCGCCCGCCGGGAACCGCGCGCTTTTACACGATTGGCGCGCCGGTTTCCACCCCGCCCGATACACCGGCATCCGCAGACCTCCTTTGCGCCCGGCGGACACCCCCGGGGAACCCGGCGGGGCGACGAAAGTATAAGGGTGTTTTTGGCGCAGAATTGCATTTTCGTGGCGAAAATCGGGCACCTCCCCTCCGGCGGCCCGTCGCGGCCCGCGGGGAACAGTGCTAGAAGGCGGTGCGGCCAGAAGGAGGGTCCAGGGGGATCCTCCCGGGATGGACATCCGGACCGCAGCCTGCCCGCGGGAGAGCCGTTCAGTCCGGGGCAGGGTCTTCCGTCGGCGCAACGACTCGCCCGCGATCCGCGTTGAGGGGCCGAGTTGGGGGGGGCGAGGGGTGGTGACGGGACGGGGCAGGCACCGACGCCCCCCGGAGCCGGAAGCATGACCTGCCGGACGCCGGGGAGGCCCTGAAGGCCCGCCGGACGGACCGGCAGGCGAACGGGAAATGCACGATCGCCCTACCGGTCCCGGGGCACGCGAACGGGGGCCGCAATTCATAATGTCCAGGGGAAAACGTCGTGTCCGCTCTCCTCGCCCTCAGCCGCGCCATCGACGCGCTGAACACCGCGATCGGCAAGGCCGCGCGCTGGCTGATCCTGCTTGCGGTGCTCATCAGCGCCGGCAATGCAATCATCCGCAAGGTGTTTTCCGTGTCATCCAATGCCTGGCTGGAGTCCCAGTGGCTCCTGTTCGGCATGGTCTTCATGTTCTGTACGTCGTACACCTTCATGAAGAATGGACACATCCGCATCGATATCGTGACGTCGAAGCTGTCCAAGCGGACGCGCGACTGGATCGACGTGTTCGGGCATCTGTTCTTCTTTTTCCCGTTCGTGATCCTGCTTCTGATCGATCTCGTCCCCTTCGTCGAGCTGTCGTGGATGCAGGACGAGCAGTCGATGAATGCCGGCGGCCTGCCGGTCTGGCCGGCCAAGACGGTGATTCTGATCGGCTTCGGGCTTCTGGCGCTGCAGGGCCTGTCCGAGCTCATCAAGCGCATCGCCGTCATCATGGAGCTCATTCCGGAGCCCTATGACCCCCGGGAAGGCCATCACTGACACCGGGCGGCCCTCCGGCCGTGCCGGAGCGGCGCCCCGTCACTTTTCTCCCCGCCCTCATGCTCCTGATCGCGGTATTCCGGTCCGTCCGGTGCCGTCCGCAAGCGGATGGTCTTCATGGTTGAATTCCTGTCCCACAACATGGCTCCGATCATGTTCGCGAGCCTGGTCGTGTTCCTGCTGATCGGCTATCCGGTCGCCTTCGCGCTTGCCGCGAACGGCCTGGTGTTCGCCGTCATCGGCATCGAGATCGGCCTGTTCCAGCCGAACTTCCTCCAGGCGATGCCGGAGCGCGTGTTCGGCGTCATGAACAACGAGACGCTGCTGGCGATCCCGTTCTTCACCTTCATGGGGCTCGTCCTCGAACGATCCGGCATGGCCGAGGACCTGCTCGAAACCATCGGGCAGCTCTTCGGCGGCATCCGCGGCGGCCTCGCCTATGCGGTGATCTTCGTGGGCGCGCTGCTGGCGGCCACCACCGGCGTCGTCGCCGCCTCGGTGATCGCCATGGGCCTGATCTCGCTGCCGATCATGATGCGCTATGGCTATGACCGGCGGATCGCTTCCGGCGTGATCGCGGCCTCGGGCACGCTGGCCCAGATCATTCCGCCGTCCCTGGTGCTCATCGTGCTGGCCGACCAGCTCGGCCGCTCGGTCGGCGACATGTATGCCGGCGCCTTCATCCCGGGTCTGGTGCTTGCGGGCCTCTATGCCGGCTATGTCTTCCTGGTGTCGATCCTGATGCCGAAGGCGGTGCCGGGCCTGCCGCCCGAGGCGATCGGCTACCGGGAATCCAATGGCGCCCGCGGCCTGTGGCAGCTCGGCATTCTCGTCCTCTTCTCCGGCGTCGTCGGCTATCTGGTGATGGCCCAGACCAGCGTGAAGGCGGGCGCCGACTTCGTCATCCTGACCATTTCGGTGGCGACCATCGTCGCGCTGGTGGCGGCCCTCATCACCAAGGCCCTCGGCGTGAAGCGGCTGGCGCTCACCATCGCCGTGGTGGCGGCCCTCATCGCGCTCTCCTGGTATCTGCGCAGCATCGACCAGCTCACCTGGTCGCTGACGGTGGAAATGCTGGCAGCGGGGGCCATCTATGCCCTGATCGTCTCGGCGCTGGAGGGGACGACGGGCATCCGGCTGATGTCGGTGCTGGCCGAGCGGGTCACCTTCGTCATGGTGCCGCCGCTCCTCCTCATCTTCCTCGTGCTCGGCACCATCTTCATCGGCGTGGCGACGCCGACGGAAGGCGGCGCCATGGGCGCGGTCGGCGCGATCATCCTGGCGGCCATCAAGCGCGGTCTCGACAAGGACCCGAGCCGCTTCAACATGAAGATCATGACCCAGGCGGTCGACGCGACGGCAAAGCTGTCCTCCTTCGTGATCTTCATCCTCATCGGCGCCCGCGTGTTCTCGCTCACCTTCTATGGCGTCAATGGCCATGTGTGGGTGGAGGAGCTGCTGGTCGACATGCCCGGCGGCGAGGTCGGCTTCCTGATCGTCGTCAACATCCTCGTCTTCTTCCTGGCCTTCTTCCTCGATTTCTTCGAGCTGGCGTTCATCGTCGTGCCGCTGCTGGGGCCGGCGGCGGACCGGCTGGGCATCGATCTCATCTGGTTCGGCGTGCTGCTCGGCATCAACATGCAGACGAGCTTCATGCATCCGCCCTTCGGCTTCTCGCTGTTCTTCCTGCGCTCGGTCGCTCCGAACGCCCCCTACAAGGACCGCGTGACCGGAAACATGGTGGCTCCGATCACCACCGGGCAGATCTACTGGGGCTCCATTCCCTTCGTGCTCATCCAGATCGTCATGGTGGCGCTGGTCATCATCTTCCCCGGCATGGTGACGCACTACAAGGGCAGCGGCGCGGAGATCGACCCGTCGACCATCCAGATGGACGGGCCGGCGAGCTTCGATCTGCCGGGCGGCGGCCCCGGTCTCTCGATGCCCTCAAGCGGGCCGGGCCTCGATTTCTCGGCGCCGTCCATGGGCGCGCCCGCCCCGGATCTTGGCGTTCCGCCCGCACCGTCCCTCGGGGGGCCGCCCGCGCCCGATCCGGGGGCCCCGGCCACCGCGCCGGCCCCGGCCCAGAACTGAGCCGGGTCTCATCGAAAGGACCGCATCCGGACCAGGTCCGGATGCGGATCTCCGGCAGATTTTCGCTGCAATGCAATAGATCAATGTGCGGTGCAGTGTCATTCCCGGAACAACATGATGAAAGAATAGGGCCGTCCGGGATTGCCAAGGGCGGATGAACTTGATCCAACTCGCCATCAACCGCATCCGCTCGCCGCAGGCATGGAATCGGATCGAGGCTTGCCGGCGGGGAGGGGATGACATGATGGAGGAAGCGCAGATGAAGCGTCGTGACTTTCTGAAGACGGCCGGCCTTGGCGTTGCCGGTTCGACCGCCCTTGCCGCTCCGGCAATCGCCCAGAGCACACCGGTGGTGAAGTGGCGCCTGGCCTCCAGCTTCCCGAAGTCCCTCGACACCATCTATGGCGGCGCGGTCTACATGGCCGATCGCGTGGCGGCCATGACCGATGGCAAGTTCCAGATCCAGGTGTTTGCCGCCGGCGAAATCGTCCCGGCGCTGCAGGTGCTGGATGCGGTGTCCAATGACACCGTCGAGATGTGCCACACCGTGGCCTATTATTATGTCGGCAAGGATCCGACCTTCGCGCTTGCCGCGGCGGTGCCGTTCGGTCTCAATGCGCGCCAGCAGAATGCCTGGCTGAAGCTCGGCGGCGGCGGCGAGCTGTTTGCCGAATTCTGCAAGTCCTACAATGTCGTGCCCTTCACCTGCGGCAACACCGGCGCCCAGATGGGCGGCTGGTTCCGCCAGGAAGTGAAGACGCCGGAAGACCTGAAGGGCCTGAAGATCCGCATCGGCGGCTTCGCCGGTCAGGTGATGGCCAAGCTCGGCGCCGTGCCGCAGCAGATTCCGGGCGGCGACATCTACCCGGCGCTGGAAAAGGGCACCATTGATGCCGCGGAGTGGATCGGCCCCTATGATGACGAGAAGCTCGGCTTCGTGAAGGTCGCGCCCTATTACTACTATCCCGGCTGGTGGGAAGGTGGCCCGGCGATCCACGCCTTCACCAACACCGCCAAGCTGGCGGCCCTGCCGAAGGACTATCAGGCCATTCTGGCGGCGGCCTGCGCCGATGCCAACGAGTGGATGCTGGCCAAGTATGACATCCTGAACCCGCCGGCCCTCAAGCGTCTCTATGCCCAGGGCGCCAAGGTGACGCCCTATCCGGTGCCGGTGCTGGAGGCCTGCTTCAATGCGGCCCAGGAAGTCTATGCCGAGACCAACGCCAAGAATGCGAACTTCAAGAAGCTCTATGACAGCATGACCGCCTACCGGAACGAGTCGGTGCTGTGGTTCCAGTATACCGAGGGCACCTTCGACCGCTTCATGGCCTATCTGCAGCAGCAGAAGAAGATCTGACGCCCGCCTCCCGGATCCGGGTCCGGAACGGGCCTGCGGCAGAGTGAATGACGGGGCGCTGGCGACGGCGCCCCTTTTTCGTCATGATCCCGGGGCGGACCGGCGCCGGACGCGGGCGTGCCGTGCGGCGATGCGCCCTTCCGGCCGGATCCGGTCCGGCGGCTCCTTGGCCTTGGCTCAAGCGGCATGCTAAGAGCGGATCCGCTCTGCTCATTGCCGGTCACCGGGTGCCGTCCGGGGCGGAGGCGACGCGGGAGAGGGGCGCATGACGGCGGATGAACTGAAGGCGGCGGCGGGCGTTGCAGCGCTCGATTATGTGACCTCCGGCATGCGGCTGGGGCTCGGCACCGGGTCCACGGCAGAAGCCTTCGTGCGTGCGCTTGGCGCCAAGGTGGCCGAGGGGCTGTCGGTGATCGGTGTGCCCACCTCGGAGCGCACCGCGGCGCTTGCGACCAAGCTCGGCATTCCGCTCGCCACCCTCGATGACGTGCCGGCCCTCGATCTGGTGATCGACGGTGCCGACGAGGTCGATCCGCGGCTGCGCCTCATCAAGGGCGGCGGCGCGGCGCTGCTGCGCGAGAAGATCGTGGCGGCGGCCGCGGCGGAGATGCTGGTCATCGCCGATGCGTCCAAGCTGGTGCCCGTGCTCGGCCGCTTTCCCCTGCCCATCGAGGTCAACCGGTTCGGGCTCGAAGCCACCCGGCTGGCGATCCTGGCGGCGCTCGGCCGGCTCGGCCTGCCGGAAGTCGTCGCCGTGCGGCGGACGGCCGACGGGGCGGATGTGGTCACCGATGGCGGCCACCTCATCATTGATGCCCGCCTGGAGGCGATTCCGGATCCGGAAGCGCTGTCGGCGGCCCTGTTCGAGATTCCGGGGGTCGTGGAGCACGGCCTTTTCCTGGGTTATGCCACGCGCGTGCTGATTGCCGGTGCGAACGGGGTGGATGTCCTCGAAGCTGCCGGAATGGTGG
>JBBSSF010000055.1:0-11696 GCA_038242345.1 Hyphomicrobiales bacterium | reverse complement strand
GGCCAGACGCCAGCCGCCCAGCGGCGCGCCGGGCACGAAGACGAAGCGGGCAGAGGCCGCCAGCATTCCCGACACCGCGGCCGAGGCGCCGATGACCGGCATGAACTGGCCCCAGTGGATGAGGAGATGCAGCGCCGCGCCGGCCGCGGCACAGACCGCCGCAAGCACAAGGAAGCGCACGCTGCCCAGCCGGCGCGCCACCGGCCCGCCAAAGGCCGCCAGCATCAGCGCGTTCACGCCCAGATGAGAGATGTCGCCATGCAGCAGGGCATAGGTGACGAAGGTCCAGATGTCTGCCCCCAGACCACCGGGAAACTGGAAGCCGCCCAGATCCATGCCGCCATAGCGCACGGGAATGAAGGCGAACAGCAGCAGCACGAGCTGATCCTGGTCCGGCCGCAGCCAGAAGACCCGGATGACATGGATGACGGCCAGCACCACCAGCGACGCAGTGATGACCGGTGGCAGCATCAGCACCGGCTCGGAGCGGCGGCGGAAGGGCTGGTTCATGGTGTCGACACCCTCGGGGGCATTTTCCCCTGCGCGGCCGATCCCGGTGCGCGGACGAAAAATGCGTCAGATCACAGGGCCAGAGCCGCGCCCAAGCGCAGGGAAACGGCTCCGGGGCACGGGTTTCCGGCGGCGACCCGCCCGCCTTTCCGGCTCCGGAAGGGCTTGCGGGCAGCGGTCCGGAGAGCGCCCGGGCCGGGCCCCCAAAGGGCCCGAACACCGCGCCGCGCCTGACCTTTCCTATAGGCCCGCTTCGCCACTCCGGCAAGCAGTCCTCCCGAATTGGCAAGATCCTTTAAGGAATTCGTCAACCTTACCTATCCCCTTCCAACTCCTTACCTATATCTCTCCCGACCGCTAAAATCTCGATTCAATTTTATCGACCCGACTTAGCGTGAAGACAAGATGCCCCTGTCATAGTGACGATGAGAACAGGGGAATACTCCGATGAAGGCACATCTCTCGAAGGCGATCCTTGCAGTTTACTTTCTGTTGACACTTTGTGGCGGGCTCGTGGCAACTGCCGCGGAGCCGGGTGCCTTCCTACCCACCGGCGGCGCGGCCCGCGCTCCGGCCGGCCATGTGGACTTCTGCCTGCGCTATCCGCAGGAATGCCGCACGGATGCCCGCGCTGCCGCGGTGCGCCTCACCGGGGCGCTATGGCAGGAGCTGATCGCGGTCAACCAGACCGTCAACGCGCTGATCCACCCGGAAACCGACGAGAAGCTGCATGGCGCCGTCGAATACTGGGAGCTGTCGCTGACTGCCGGCGACTGCGAGGAATATGTCATCCTGAAGCGCCATGAACTCATCGCCCGCGGCTGGCCGGCGAGCGTTCTGCTCATCACCGTGGTGCGCGATGAACTGGGCGAGGGCCACGCTGTCCTCACCGTCCGCACCGACCGCGGCGACCTGATCCTCGACAACAAGCGCGCCACCATCATGCCGTGGATGCTGACCGGCTACCGCTATGTGAAGATGCAGGCCCAGGCCGACGCCCGCGCCTGGACCCGGATCGACGAGCGCCAGATCGAGGCCGTCGCCTCCATCCGCCCGCGCTGATCCCCGCTCCCCCTGTTCTCGTCCGACACGAAAAAGGCCCGCCGGTTCCCCTCCGGCGGGCCTTTCGATTCAGGGCTGCGCCCTATGTGGTGTCACAGCCGGGCCGACAGCGGATCCTCCGCGCTCCAGCGGGCGAAGTCCTCGCGGGCGCGCGCCGACAGCGCCTTCTTGCGCGCCGCCCCGCGCTCCGGCCCCTTCAGCTTCTTTCCGTCCGGCCCGGTGACGATCTCCGAGGCGAGCGGCGGGAACAGGCCGAAATTGACATTCATCGGCTGGAAGGAGCGCGGCTTGCCGGCCTCCTCGTCCACGCTCAGATGGCCGCCGGTGATGTGGCCGAGGAGCGCGCCCATGGCGGTGGTGGCCGGCGGCGGGGCAAAGGGCAGGCCGAGGGCCTCGGCGGCCGCAAACAGGCCCGCCATCAGGCCGACGGCGGCGGATTCCACATAGCCCTCGCAGCCGGTGATCTGGCCGGCAAAGCGCAGGTTCGGCCGGCTCTTCAGGCGCAGGGTGGCATCCAGCAGCCGGGGCGAATCCAGATAGGTGTTGCGGTGCAGGCCACCAAGGCGGGCGAACTGCGCCTCCTCCAGCCCGGGAATCATGCGGAAGATCCGGGTCTGCTCGGCATATTTCAGCTTGGTCTGGAAGCCGACCATGTTGAACAGCGTGCCGAGCGCATTGTCCTGGCGCAGCTGCACGATGGCATAGGGCTTCACGTCCGGCCGGTGCCGGTTGGTCAGGCCGATCGGCTTCATCGGGCCGAAGCGCAGGGTCTCGCGGCCGCGTTCCGCCATCACCTCGATGGGCAGGCAGCCATCGAAGAAGGGCGTGCCCTCGAATTCCTTGAAGCCGGTCTTGTCCCCCTCCAGCAGCGCATCGACGAAGGCGTTATACTGGTTCCGGTCCATGGGACAGTTCAGATAGTCCTCGCCGGTGCCACCGGGGCCGGGCTTGTCATAGCGCGACTGGAACCACGCCACGTCCATGTTCACGCTCTCGCGATAGACGATGGGGGCGATGGCATCGAAGAAGGCCAGCGCGTCCTTGCCCGTTGCTGCAAGAATGGCTTCGGCGAGTGACGGCGCCGTCAGCGGGCCGGTGGCGAGGATGGTGAGGCCATCCTCGGGCCCGGGCAGCGCGTCCACTTCCGCCCGGCGCAGGGTGATGAGCGGATGGGCGGCCAGCGCCGCGCCGACAGCCTCGGAAAAGCCGTCGCGGTCCACCGCCAGCGCGCCGCCGGCCGGCACCTGATGGCGATCGGCGCACGACAGGATCAGCGAGCCGCGATCGCGCATTTCCGCATGGATCAGGCCGACGGCATTGGTCTGCCAGTCGTCGGAGCGGAAGGAATTGGAGCAGACGAGTTCGGCGAAGCCGTCGGTCTTGTGCACCTCGGTCGGCCGCACCGGCCGCATCTCGGTCAGGATGACGGGCACGCCGTGACGGGCGAGCGTGAAGGCGGCCTCCGAGTCGGCAAGGCCGCCGCCGATGACGTGAACAGGCTGCATGGGGCCGCTCCTCGGGGATCGGGAAAAGGGGATGTCCGCACCCTCCGGCGCCATCGGACAGGGCGGACAGGCGGCATGGGATCGCACGGAAGGCTGCATCCCGGCAAGGGCGGCCCGCCCGCAGGGCCCGGGATGCCTTGCAGGGCGGGGCGAGACGGAGGAGCGTCGTCCGGACGGCCCTTCCGCGCTTGCCCCTCTCCGGCGACCATGCGAAACCTCGCGGCCGAACCCCTCCTGTGGCCGGCCTTCCGGGGTCCGGCCGTCCTGTTTCCCGCTTCGCCGTTTCCTTCCCGTCCGCGGGAGGTCTGCGGCGCGGTCCCGAGCGGAGCCAGATCCTTGCCGAAGCTCCTCCCCCTCTCCGTCGATGCCTTCGTGGTCGCCGCCGCCTTCCTGGAGGGCGTGCCGGCCCTTGCCCTCGGCGACGGCACCGTCCGCCTGCTTGAGGACGGCGAACCGAAGATCCTCCCGGTCCATGCCGGCTCGGTGCTGGCCGCCGAGCTCACCCGGGACGGGCGCGCCCTCATCACCGGCGGCGATGATGGCCGGCTGAAGCGCATCGATGCCGATGGCAGCGTCACCGAGCTGGCCGAGCGCGGCCGCAAGTGGCTGGACCAGATCGCCACCGGTCCTGATGGCGCGCTGGCCTTTGCCAGCGGCCGCAGCCTGTGGGTCCGCTTTGCCGATGGCCGCATCGAGGAGACGCTGTTTCCCCGCGCCGTGGGCGGCATCGCCTTCGCCCCCAAGGGCCTGCGGCTGGCGGTTGCCCGCTATGACGGCGTAACCCTGATCTTCCCCGGCACCAATGCCAAGCCGACGGACCTGACCTGGAAGGGCATGCACGGCCTCGTCAGCTTCTCGCCCGATGGCCGCTTCGTCGTCACGGCGATGCAGGAGCCGGCGCTGCATGGCTGGCGCCTGCCGGATGCCCGCGACATGCGCATGTCCGGCTATCCGACCAAGGTGCGGTCGATGTCGTGGACGACGAAGGGGCGCTATCTCGCCACCTCCGGCGCACCGGCCTCGGTGCTGTGGCCCTTCGCCTCGAAGGACGGCCCGATGGGCAAGCAGCCGCTGGAGCTGGGCTTTGCCCAGGATTCCATGGTGACCCGGGTGTCGGCCCATCCGGACGAGGATGTCGTGGCCCTCGGCTATTCCGATGGCGAGGTCCGGCTCGTGCGCGTGCCCGATGGCGCCGAGGTGCCGGTGCGGCCGGGTGACGGATCTCCGGTCTCGGCGCTCGCCTGGGACCGGACCGGCGAGCGGCTGCTCGTCGGCACCGAGAAGGGGGCGGCCGCCCTCTTCGATCTGCAGGCCTGAGTTCCGTCCCCAAGGTCCGCGCAATCCGCGGCCTTTCATCGGTCCCGCCGCCCCCCGTGCGACAGGGCGTGATTAACGCGCCCTTAAAACGCCGCATGGAACGGTGATGGAACGAACCGGGACCGGCATCCGGCCGGCCCGGATTCCCGCGTCTGCAAATGCACCGGGAAGGACAGGGCCCCTCCCGGCCCGCCAGTTTGCGGCCGGAAGCCGGCGCCCGCACGGGTGCCCTCCGGGCGCCTCCCCCGACGGACATGACCGGAGACCGACAGACATGGGTGCACGGCGCGCAGGCAGCGGAGACCGGGTCGAGCCGAAGCTCGGCGGCAACGCGGAACGCGGCGGCAGCTCCCTCGACCTGCGCCTCGATCCCTCCGACCGCCCGACGGGCAGCGGCCGCGCCGCGCCGAAGGCGGCCGCCCCGAAGAAGCGCACGAGCCGCTCGGACCGCATCGAGCCCGGCTTTGGCGACTATTCCGGCGGCGGATCGGGCGGTGGCCTGCGGGCGGAGCGGGATCCCGCGCGGGGCGGCGGCAATGGCGGCGGACGCGGCGGCGGCAAGCCGCCGAAGAAGCGGCGCAGCTTTCTCCGCCGCTTCTTCGGCGGCCTGTTCTCGCTCGCCTTCATCCTCGGCATCTGGGGCGTGATCGCCGTCGGCGGCATCATCGCCTATCAATATTCCCAGCTTCCCCCCGCCTCGGAATGGGCGGTGCCCAAGCGCCCGCCCAACATCAAGATCGTTTCGGAACAGGGCGATCTCATCGCCAACCGGGGCGAGCTGGGCGGCGAGGAGGTGTCGCTGTCGCAGATGTCGCCGTGGATCCCGAAGGCGGTGATCGCCATCGAGGACCGGCGCTTCTATTCCCATTTCGGCGTCGATCCGATCGGCCTGGTGCGGGCGATGGCCACCAATTTCCGCTCGGGCTCCGTCGTGCAGGGCGGCTCGACGCTGACCCAGCAGCTGGCCAAGAACCTGTTCCTGGTGCCCGAGCGCACCATGGCGCGCAAGATCCAGGAAGTGCTGCTCGCTTTGTGGCTGGAGCGCACCTACACCAAGGACCAGATCCTGGAGATGTACCTGAACCGGGTCTATCTCGGTTCCGGCGCCCATGGCGTGGATGCGGCGTCGCGGCGCTATTTCGGCGTGCCGGCCCGGGAGGTGACCCTGCCCCAGGCGGCCCTTCTGGCCGGCCTCCTCAAGGCGCCCTCGCGCTATTCGCCGCTGCGCAGCCGCGAGGCGGCGGAGGAGCGCGCCGGCGTGGTGCTCACCGCCATGCTGGATCAGGACGTCATCACCCGGGAGGCCTATGACAGGGTCGCCGGCAAGCCGATCCCGCTTGCCCCCGACAAGGGCGGCGCCACCGGCAACTATGTCGCCGACTGGGTGATGGATCTGGTGCCCGGCTATGTCGGCCAGTTCGACGAGGACATCACCGTCGAGACCACCGTGGACATGGGCATCCAGACCATGGCCGAGGAGGAACTGCGCAAGACCCTCAACGCTGATGGCAAGAAATTCGGCGTCAGCCAGGGCGCGGTGGTGGTCATGGATGGGGCCGGCGCCGTCAAGGCGCTGGTCGGCGGGCGCGATTACAAGACGTCCCAGTTCAACCGCGCCGTGGTCGCCAAGCGCCAGCCGGGATCCTCCTTCAAGCCCTTCGTCTATCTGACGGCGCTGGAGGCCGGCATGACGCCGGACACCGTGCGCATCGACCAGCCGGTGTCGATCAAGGGCTGGTCGCCGGAGAACTACACCCGGAAATATCTGGGTGCGGTGAGCCTGAAGAAGGCCATTGCCCTCTCCCTCAACACCGTCGCGGCCCAGGTCGGCGACGAGGTCGGGGCGCAGGCTGTCGTCAACACCGCCCACCGGCTCGGCATCCGCTCGGAGCTGTCGCCCAACCCGTCGATTGCGCTCGGCACCTCGGAAGTCACGCTTCTGGAGATGACGTCGGCCTTCGTGCCCTTCTCCAATGGCGGCATCGGCGTGGTGCCCAACATCATCCGCCGCATCAAGACCGATACCGGCAAGCTGCTCTACGAGCGCAAGGGCACCGGCCCCGGCCGCGTCGTGTCGGATGAGAACATTGGCGCCATGAACCTGATGCTGTCGGACGTGCTGATCTCCGGCACCGGCCAGCGCGCCCAGATCAAGGGCTGGCCGGCCGCCGGAAAGACCGGGACGAGCCAGGATTATCGCGATGCCTGGTTCGTCGGATACACGGCCTTCTTCACCGCCGGCATCTGGATGGGCAACGATGATGGCACGCCGACAAAGAAGGCCGGCGGCGGCACCCTGCCGGCGGCCACCTGGGGCCGGCTGATGAGCCGGGTGCACGAGGGCATGATGGTGGCCGACCTGCCCGGTGCCCGGCCGGCACCGACCATCGGCTCGCTCATTGCCGCCAACGCCCAGCTGCCGGAGGATGGCCCGGGCGCCGCCCCGGCCCCGGGCGCGCCGGTGCAGCTGACGCCGCCGTCCGGCCGCGTCATCCCGCCGCCGGCAAAGAAGGGCGACGGCATCGGCGGCTTCCTGAAGGGGCTCTTCGGGGGCTGATCCCCCGAGGAGCCGGCGCGGCGCGCCCCATCGGCCGGTGCGCGCTCGGAAAGGGCGCCGGCGGCCGGTCTCGCCGGGCTCACTGGAGGGAGGACGGGCCGCAATAGGTGTCGTGGATATTGCAGCCGGTCGCGCCATTCTGGGCACACTCGCTCATGGCGGCGGCCTGGGACGCCGCCCGGGACGCCCCGGAGCCGAGACCCAGACGGTGCCTGCTGGTCGCCCGCGCCAGGGAAATGCACATGTTCGGCCCGGACAAGGCGATCGCGCAGTCCGGGGCGCCATCGCTCTGGCATTCGGCGGTGGCCAGATTTTCCGCCCCCGCCGCACTGTCGCCGACGGCAAAGCCGACGACGCCGGTGCTCCTGCTGAGGGCCGCAGCGACGAAGCCGCCATCCTGCGCCTGGGCCGCCGGCGTCCCCGCGAGCAGCCCGAGGGCCAGCAGCGGCCCGATTGCACCCATCCTCATGGTCATCCTCCCGTGTTGTCGTTCCTGCCGGTATCCGGGCGGATCGCGACTGGCGTGCCGGGCCGCCTCCCCCGGACGCTTCGCGGCGGAGCCGGCGCGCGTGCCACCCCGGGGCTCCGGCAGGGGCCCAGACCAAGATGCCTGAAAAGGATCCTCTTGGCAGTCCGGTGCGGATTTCTCATGCCCCTGGGGCCTATGAGAAATCTGCTGACCTTCAGGCGCTTGGGTACGGCCCGCACTTCGGGCGCCTGGTCTCCTGTCGCCCCGTCGGCGCCGGACCTTCGCCCCCGGGTCTGTGGTCGAAGCGGCCGGGAAGATGGACCGGAGTCCGTCCGAAGTGATACCAAAGGTCCTTGAAAAGGATCCTTTGGTATTCCGATGCAGATTTCCCATGTCCCTGGGGCATATGGAAAACCTGCTGATCTTCAGACGCTAAGGTGCGGTCAGCACTTCGTGCGGCTGGTATGACATTATATGGTGCGGGCGGTCCGCCAAGTAACTGATATTTATGTGTTATCAAGCGTCATCAGGCATTATCAAGGGCGTTGACGCCAAAATCTGTTCCTGTTTCATTCGCATTCAGGCATAGTCTCCAACGGGCACCGATAGGCGTGCAAGTCGGGGGGCTGCGCGGGGGGCGGGAAAACCGGGACTCGAATGCGTTCTCTCTACAAATTATCGGCCCGATCCATCCCCGGCCTTGGGGCGGGCAAGCATGGCGATGGCGGCGGGCTCTGGCTCTACAAGGACGATGCCGGCAACGGAAAATGGATCCTGCGCATCACCGTCAACGGCCGGCGGCGGGAAATGGGGCTCGGGTCCATGGAAGACCGGACCCTGCGGCAGGTGCGCGAGGAAGCCGACCGCTGGCGGGCCGTTGCCAAGTCTGGCCTGGATCCGATCCGCGAGCGGGAGAAGGAACGGCGCGAGGCTGTCCGGAACCAGCACCTTCTCGGGGACATCGCCCGGGAAGCCTTCGAGGCCCGCAAAGCCGAACTCAAGGGCGACGGGGTGAACGGGCGCTGGTTCGCGCCCCTCGCCCTTCACGTCCTCCCCAAGCTCGGGCGCGTCCCGGTCGCGGAAATAGACCAGCGGGACATCCGCGACGTGCTCGCCCCGATCTGGCACGACAAGGCAGAGACCGCACAAAAGGCCCTCGCCCGCCTGACGATCTGCCTTCGGCACGCGGCAGCACTCGGGCTGGATGTGGACCTTCAGGCTCCCGAGAAAGCCAAAGCCCTCCTGGGGAAACAGCGCCACGAAGAGAAGCACATCCCGGCTATGAACTGGCGGGACGTGCCGGCCTTCTATGCCTCCCTTTCCGACGGGACGATCACCCATCTTGCCCTGCGCTTCCTCATCCTCACGGGCGCCCGTTCCGGCCCTGTCCGCCAGACACGGCAGGATCAGATAAAGGGTGCCGTCTGGACGATCCCTGCCGCGATCATGAAGGGGCGCGTCGGCACCACCGCCGACTTTTCGATCCCCCTCTCTCTCGAGGCCCTCGCAGTGCTCCGGCAGGCCCGCCCCTTTGCCCGTGAAGGCAACCTGTTCCCGAACGTCTCCGGGCGCGGGGTCATCTCCGACATGACCATGAGCAAGCTGATGGAACGGCGGGGGCTGGAAGCCCGTCCGCACGGGTTCCGTTCATCCCTCAGGGACTGGCTGGCCGAAGCAACGGACGCCCGACGGGAGGTGGCCGAAACCATCCTCGGGCACACCGTGGGGGGCAGCGTCGAACGCGCCTACCGCCGGACGGACTTTCTCGAGCAACGCCGCCCCCTGATGGAAGCATGGGCGCGGCATGTCACCGGGAAGACAGACTCCAAGACCATGAAGGAGGCGGAAGATGTTCTGCCCTAAGGGATATGTCCCGGTGTCTGCCATCATGGCGAAAATATCAGATCAAGTAGTAAGCACAATTATTGATGACTTTAAAAAATACTATGACCAACCAATTGATAATTGTGATACCGAAAAGGAAGCGCATAGGAGAATTTCTGTAATATATAACAGGGCGCCACTTGATATAATAGAGTCATATATATTCAGAAATTCAAACGGATCCCTTTATATATCAAATACAAAAGGAGAAATATTGAGATTTGACGGAATGTCATTAATCAGACAAATGAATACTGTAACCGTATCGAAGATATTCAATATCTTTAATTCACTCCGAAGAGATGGCCGGATATTTTATCGAGAAGCGCGAAATGCACTTAATCTAAATAATTTTGATTCCGAATCAATAATAAAAAGAATAATGCAGGATATTTCAGACGATGAAATTCATTGTATAGATAGAATGAATAATTACGGAATATTTAGAAGACACTCATTTGTCCCATTATTCTACGAAAGAGCGTGTTACACCTTAAATTTTGATGTGTTTGATAAATTAATGAACACGACCGAAGGCACTCAAGCGAATTCGATGAAGCGAATATTTGATAGGTTGCATTTTGCAATTAACATTGCAAGGCCATTTAATGGAAGCTCTCTTTGTGTAGATGCTGATTTTTATCATGGCCCATGGAAAGATTTAATTAGCCGACTGGAAGAAAACTCACCTGGCCGCGTCATTGAGGAAGAAATTAAGCCGATTGGTAGACCTTCGACACAAAGAAAGCGGGTATCAGAAGCATATCGGCTTATTTACCCCGGCGGTCATGGGACCACTTCGTGGAAAGAAGTCCATCGCGAGCTTGAAAGGCGCGCAGGGGTCAACGCGTCCATTGACACGATCAAGCGAGCCATCGGCGAACTTGATGAGGGCGAGACGGCCGACTGAATTTCAGCAAAACTCCACGCAATAGGGGAAGCAAAATAGGTGCGGGGTTTTGCTGAATTTGCGCCCCTTCCCGTCTCATTAGCGATGCTCCATCGTCACCCGGCATCAACCGATACCGGGGAGCCGACATGGACGAAACCGACAAGCTTTTGACGGCAAAGGAGAGCGCGGCGCTTCTTTCTGTCAGCCTCGCCACCTTCTGGCGCCATGCGAACAACGGCACGCTTCCGGCCCCGGTGGCCTTCGGGAGCGTCCGGCGGTGGCGGCAGTCCGAGATCATGGCCTTCATCGCCTCCAAGGGCGCGAAGGTGGCGTGATGGCTTCAGCCGGCCTTGAGGGCAACGCCCGGCCCGCCGGCAGCGCTCCCCTCTTCGAGGAACTGCACGCCGGCCTCTTCGAGAGCGCGGCGGATGGCCGCCTTAGTCGCGTTGATCGGCTCGCGTCTCCCTGCCTCAAAATCCGAGATTGTTCGGACTGCGACTTTCGCGGTTCCGGCAAGAGCTTCGCGCGATAGATCCACAAGCGCACGGGCGGCGCGGCATTGGGCGGGAGTCAGTTCCATCTTGCAACGTTGCCTGTTTTAGGATTACGTCAATAGCGGCAATCTTGCCGGATTTGAGGATACCATAGGTACATCCTGATGACCACGACGGACACCATTCCGGCGGACGCCCGGACTCTGCCTGACGACACCGAACGTCAGAAGCATATCGCAAGTCTTGTCTTCGATATGGACGATGAACTTGGCCAGACGAAGCGCCTTATCGAGGGCGCCATGCTTTCACTCGAGGCCGTCACCATGCGGCCCATCGAAAAGCTCCGGGCCAAAGAGATCTGCTCTCTCATGGATGCAGTCTCGACCGTTCTCGAAGCTGCTCTCGACCATCACGGCATTCTTCATGACCAGTGGCGGACGCTCTTCGACCTGACCCGAAAGGATGTCTCCAATGTCTGAGGCACTGTTCGACACCCTGACCAAGGCCGTGTGCGCGAACCGGGAGGTCCGGGAGCGGGTGCTTGCGGCTGTGGAGGCGGAAGCCATCACGGAAACCAATGCCTTCTTCGAGGGGCTCCCCGAGGGAACTGCCCCCGCCTCTGCCGCTCTCGAGGCCCTCAAGTACCTGTCGCACGGCCTCCATTGGCTGGCGTCTTCGACGGAAAATGCTGGCCCCACCCCGAGAGAAGTTCACACGCTGATCTATGCCACCCGGTTCGCAACCATTGCCGGGATGGCACACGACATCCTCACCGATGCCGGAAAGGAAACCGGCAATGCCTGAGGCGCCTTTCAACTTCGACAGGATGCTGGAAGCGGAGATCGCCGCCGGTGGAACGGTGGAAGAGATCGGCGCCCGGGTGGCGGCGGTGGCGTCCGATGTGATGCGGGGTGCCTTTGCCGCCGGTGAGGAAGAGGGAGAGCGGATCGCCGCCGGCATGGTCGCCCTGCACGGGACCCGCGGGGCCTTCAATGCCGCCGCTCTC
>JBBSSF010000054.1:0-11760 GCA_038242345.1 Hyphomicrobiales bacterium | reverse complement strand
GGTCGATTGGGTGGTCGACGCCTACACCCGCGGCGACGTCGCAGACGAGCAGATGTCCGCGCTGCTGATGGCGATCCTGCTCAACGGCATGGGCCGGTCGGAGATCTCGCGGTGGACCTCGGCAATGATCGCGTCGGGGGAGCGGCTGGACTTCTCGTCGCTGTCCCGTCCGACCGCGGACAAGCACTCCACCGGCGGGGTCGGTGACAAGATCACGCTGCCCCTTGCGCCACTGGTCGCCGCGTGCGGGGTCGCCGTGCCGCAGCTCTCCGGGCGCGGGCTCGGCCACACCGGCGGCACCCTGGACAAGCTGGAATCGATCCCCGGCTACAATGCCACGCCGGGGCTGGCCGAATTCCGCCGGGTCACCCGGGAGGTCGGCTGCGCCATCATCGGCCAGACCAGCGAGCTGGCACCGGCGGACCGGCGCATCTATGCCATCCGCGACGTGACGGCGACGGTGGAGACACTGGATCTCATCACCCCGTCCATCCTGTCGAAGAAGCTCGCGGCCGGGCTGGATGCGCTGGTGCTGGACGTGAAAGTCGGCTCCGGCGCCTTCCTGCCGGATCTGGAGGCCGCCGGTGCGCTCGCCGACAGTCTGGTGACGGTGGCGACCGGGGCCGGGCTGCCGACGGTGGCCGTGCTCACCGACATGGATTCCGCCCTCATTCCGGCGGCCGGCAATGCGCTGGAAGTGCGGCTGGCCGTCGACATGCTGGCCGGCCGGCTGATGGCGCCGCGGCTTCTCGGTGTCACGGCGGCGCTGGGCGGCGAGATGCTGGCCGCCGGACGTCTGGCGCCGGACCCGGAAGAGGGCGCCCGGCTCATCGAGGAGGCGATCACCGATGGCCGCGCCGCCGAAGTGTTCGCCCGCATGGTGACGGCGCTCGGCGGTCCCTCCGACCTGATGGAGCGGCCGGACACCTGTCTGGCGAAGGCCCCGGTCACCCTCGCGGTCTATCCGGAAACCCCGGGATTCGTGGCCGCCACCGACATGCGGGCCCTGGGCCTCGCCGTCATCGCGCTTGGCGGTGGCCGGGTGCGGCCGACGGATGCCATCGACCCCGCCGTCGGCCTCGACGAGCTGGCCGGTCTCGGCGATCTGGTGGGGCCGGGGGCGCCGCTCGGGGTGATCCACGCCCGCGACCGGGCAACCGCCGAGGAGGCGGCGCGCCGGGTGCGCGCGGCCTATCGCGTTGAGGCGGAATGGGAACCGGTGCGCCCGCCGCTGCTGGTCGGCCGCCTCGGCGAGTGGTAATATGCTACCACTACGCCAAGCGACTGGAAATCGGTGCTTTTTTCGCTCCGGTCACACTTGACGGCAGCGTGACAGACCGTTATCAACCGCCCCGGATCGCATCGGTTGTTCCTGAGGGACAGCGATGCGGGAGTGACGGCGCATCGGGCGCGGGCCCTTTATCGGGTTCCCCGCGGGCAGACCGGCTCCGGAAGACCAGTTCTTCCGGAAGATGGTTGGCCGGAAACCCGGGAAAGGCGCCGGACGATTTCGCGCAACCCCGCAAGGGAACGCTTCCCGGACTTCCGGTCCTGACGGATCGGCAGACGGGCAGGGTGCTTCCCGGACGATAAGGCGGAACGCCAAAGATGAAGACCTATTCGGCAAAGCCCGCCGAGGTCGACAAGAAGTGGATCTTGATCGACGCCGAGGGCCTCGTTGTCGGCCGTCTTGCCGCGATCGTGGCCAACCGGCTGCGTGGCAAGCATAAGCCGACCTTCACCCCCCATGTCGACTGCGGTGACAACGTGATTGTCATCAACGCCGACAAGGTGGTGCTGACCGGCCGCAAGTACACCGACAAGGTGTACTACTGGCACACTGGTTATGCCGGCGGCATCAAGGAGCGCACCGCGCGTGCGATCCTCGAGGGCCGTTTCCCGGAGCGCGTGCTGGAAACTGCCGTGCGCCGCATGGTTCCGCGTGGCCCCCTCGGCCGCCAGCAGATGAAGAACCTGCGCGTCTACGCCGGTGCCGCCCATCCCCATGAGGCTCAGCAGCCCGTGGTGCTTGATGTCGCGAGCATGAACTCCAAGAACAAGCGGAGCGCCTGACCATGGCCGATCCGATTTCCTCGCTGCAGGATCTGGGCGGCGCTCTGGCGGCCGCTCCCGTCGTCGACGAGACCCCGGTCCGTGAGCCCCAGATCGATGCTTTCGGCCGCGCCTATGCGACCGGCAAGCGCAAGGACGCCATCGCCCGCGTGTGGGTGAAGCGCGGCACCGGCAAGATCACCGTCAACGGCAAGGACTATCTGGACTACTTCGTCCGTCCGGTCCTGCAGATGATGCTGCGTCAGCCGATCGGCCTCGTGAACCGCGAAGGCCAGTATGACGTGGTCGCCACCGTTGCCGGCGGCGGTCTGTCCGGTCAGGCCGGCGCGCTGCGCCATGGCCTGTCCCTGGCGCTGACCCGCTACGAGCCCGAGCTGCGTGCCATCCTCAAGAAGGAAGGCTTCCTGACGCGCGACAGCCGGACCGTCGAGCGCAAGAAGTACGGCAAGGCGAAGGCCCGCCGCTCCTTCCAGTTCTCCAAGCGCTGAGTTGCCGGGCGCCGTCCGGCGCCCCGCGGTACACGGCGTTACGCGCATATGGACGGGCGTCCCGGCAACGGGGCGCCCGTTCTGCTTTTTCTCAGGCGGCTTGCCCGCAAAGGCGTGGCCGAACAACCCGCAGCTGTCACATTCCTGAGACCTGAATGGTGTTGAACGGGCCCGTCCCCGCTTGAGGGAAGGCCGGTTCACGGACCGCCGATTCCCTTCAGGACGGGAACGTCGCACCGGTCTCCTGCCGGCATCCAGCGGGGGGAGACGGGATCCAGACCCCGGCGGTCGAACCTCCTCCTGTCGATCGCCGCCCCGGAGCGGGCGCCCGTCCAGCGCGACGCCGCCGCCCCGTTCGACGGACCGGTAAAGCCATGACCGAGCGGACCGAACCGCGCCATTTCCGCACCCTGTTCCTGTCGGACATCCACCTCGGCACCCGTGGCTGTCAGGCGGACCTGCTGCTGGATTTCCTGCGCTTCCATGATGCCGAGACCATCTATCTGGTCGGCGACATCATCGACGGCTGGCGGCTGCGCCGCGCCTGGCACTGGCCGCAGGCCCACAATGACGTGGTGCAGAAGATGCTGCGCAAGGCGCGCAAGGGCGCCCGCATCGTCTATGTGCCCGGCAACCATGACGAGTTCCTGCGCGACTATCTCGGCACCCATTTCGGCGGCGTCGAAGTGGTGGACCACACTGTCCACGAGACCGCCGACGGCCGCTCCTTTCTCGTCATCCACGGCGACCATTTCGACATGGTCGTGCGCCACGCGAAGTGGCTCGCCTTCCTCGGCGACTGGGCCTATGGTGTTGCTCTCAATCTCAATACCGGGCTCAATCTCGTGCGCCGGCGTGTCGGGCTCACCTACTGGTCCCTGTCCGCCTGGGCGAAGATGAAGGTGAAGAACGCCGTGACCTTCATCGGACAGTTCGAGGACACGCTGTCCTCGGAGGCCCGCCGGCGCGGCGTCGATGGCGTCATCTGCGGCCACATTCACCACGCGGTCATCCGCGAGGTCAACGGCATCACCTATGTGAACACCGGCGACTGGGTGGAAAGCTGCACCGCCGTGGCGGAGAGCCATGACGGCCGGCTGGAGATCATCCGGTGGACCCGCCGGTCCGAGCCCACCCAAGTGCCGCTGCTGGCCGCGCCCGAGTCCCAGGCGGCTGCCTGATGCGTCTGCTGATCGTGACGGATGCCTGGGCCCCGCAGGTCAACGGGGTGGTGCGGACGCTTGAACGTCTGGTGAAGGAGCTGGAACGCATTGGTGTCGACGTCACCATGATGACGCCGGCCCAGTTCCGCTCGATTCCGTGCCCCACCTATCCGGAAATCCGGCTGGCCCTCACCACGGCGCGCAATGTCTCGCGCCTGATCGAGAAGGTGGCGCCGGATCATCTCCACATCGCCACCGAGGGCCCGCTCGGCATCATGGCGCGGGCGTGGGCGCTTTCCACTGGCCACCGTTTCACCACGAGCTATCACACCCGCTTTCCGGAATATCTCGCCGCCCGCCTGCCGGTGCCGCTGAAGTCCAGCTACTGGTTCATGCGCCGCTTCCACAATTCCGGCGCCGGCTGCATGGTGGCGACCGAGACACTGGAAACCGATCTCGCCGCCCATGGCTTCACCAACCTGATGCGCTGGCCGCGCGGCGTGGACCATCATCTGTTCCACCCCGACCGGGCGCCGGTGCTGGACCTGCCGCGGCCGATCTTCATGACCGTCGGCCGGGTGGCGGTGGAGAAGAATCTCGCGGCTTTCCTGGAGCTCGACCTGCCGGGCACCAAGGTGGTGGTCGGCGACGGCCCGGCCCGGGCGGATCTGGAAAAGCGTTTCCCCGGGACGGTTTTTGCCGGCGTGGCGACGGGCGAGAAGCTGGCCGCGCTCTATGCCTCGGCCGACGTGTTCGTGTTCCCGAGCCGCACCGACACCTTCGGCAACGTGCTTCTGGAGGCGCTCGCCTGCGGCGTGCCGGTGGCCGCCTATCCGGTGATGGGCCCTCTCGACGTGATCGGGGACTCCGGCGCCGGCGTGCTCGACGCCGACCTTCGGGCCGCCTCGCTCGCCGCCCTCGACATCCCGCGGGAGGCGGCGCGCGCCCATGCGCTCACCTTCAGCTGGGAGGAGAGCACCCGGCGGTTCATGGACAACATCGCCCGCGCCATGCAGATCCCGCCGCCACCGCCGGTGCCGACCCTGTTCTGACCCCTTTTCCGGCGGGCATCGGACGGACGGAGCGGGCAGGGCGCTTTTCCGGCCCGCTCCGCCTTCCCATATGAAGCGGGCCGTGCCGGCCACGGCTTTCCGAGGGAGATCCGAGATGCCTGTCCTGCGTTCCGTCGTTGCCGCGCTCGTCGCTGCGGTCGCCCTCCTTGGCGCGCCCGTGGCCCGGGCGGACGACCCGGAGCTCATCTTCAAGCGCTCCACCACCTTCAAGCTGCTCACCCCCAACGACAAGCTGGCGGTCTATGCCATCGACGACCCGGAGGTCGAGGGCGTCGCCTGCCATTATACGGTGCCCGAGCGCGGCGGCATGAGCGGCATGCTCGGGGTTGCCGAGGAGGTGTCCGACATCTCGCTCGCCTGCCGTCAGATCGGGCCGATCCGGTTCAAGGGCAAGCTGGACCAGGGCGACGAGATGTTCCGCCAGAGCCGCTCCTTCTGGTTCAAGAAGATGCGCATCGTGCGCGGCTGCGACAGGACCCGCAACGTGCTGGTCTATCTGGTCTATTCCGACAAGCTGGTGGATGGCAGCCCGAAGAATTCCACCTCCAGCGTGCCCATCATGCCCTGGGGCAGCGAGCCGCCGCCGCGCTGCGCCGATTATTTCGACTGAGCCCGGCCGGCACCGCTCCGGCGCCCCCCGCGAGAACGGCTTCTCCCAGCGGCAGAATGTCCAAGATTCGCCGAAATGGCGGTGACTTGTGCCGCGCCGGTTCGGATCGGCGGGCAGTCTCGCCGGGAGGTCGTCCATGTTCTCTGATCTGTCGTCCCGGCATCCGCTGCTGACCCACGCGGTGGGTCTCGTCGTCGGCTTCGCCATCCTGGCGCTCGCGTTGCATTTCCTCGCCGGCGAGATCGGCAGCTTCGATCCGGGTGCGGTGCGGGCGGCACTGGACAGCATGCAGGGACCGGCCGTCGGCGCTGCCCTGGTGGCGACGATCACCGGCTTCGGGGCCATCGCCTTCTATGAGCGCGGCGCCCTGCACCTGATGGGCCGGCGCGACGTGCCGGACCGGCTGGCTCTCGAAACCGGCTATGTCGCCAATGCCATCGGCTATGTGCTCGGCTTTCCGGCGCTGACGGCCGGCGCCATCCGCTGGAAGGCCTACAGCGCCGCCGGCCTCGGCCCCGGCGCCATCGCCACCCTGACGGCGATCTCCTCGGCCACCCTCTGGGGCGGCATCGCCATCGTGTTTGCCACCGCCCTCGCCTTCGATCCCGGCAGCACCTCGGGCCTTGTCGGCCTGCCGGCCGAGACCGACCGCTGGATCGGCATCGCGCTTCTCGCAGCGATCGCGGTCACCGGGCTCCTGCTGATGGCCGGGCCGCGTCAGGTCACCTTCCGGCAGCGCACGATCACGCTGCCGCGGCGCGATCTGGTCGCAGCCCAGGTCCTGCTCGGCCTTCTCGACATTGCGGCGGCCATCGCCACCCTGTGGTTCCTGCTGCCGGCCGATGCCGGCGTGGCGCCGGGCCAGCTGGCCGGGGTGTTCGTGGTGGCGATCGTGCTCGGCTTCGTCAGCCATGTGCCGGGCGGCCTCGGCGTGTTCGAGGCGCTGATGATCGCCGGCCTGCCGCAGGTGTCGTCCGACGCGCTGCTGGCAAGCCTGATCGTCTTCCGCATCATCTATTATTTGGTGCCCTTCGTGCCGGCGGTGCTGCTTCTCGGCTGGCGCACGCTGCTCAGCGAGGAGACCGGCGCGGGCCGGCTCGCCCGGCTGTCGGCGCGCCTTCTCGGCCCGCTCGCGCCCTCGATCGCCACCGGCGCCGTGTTCGTCGGCGGCGTCATCCTGCTGGTGTCGGGCGCCCTGCCGGCCACCGGCAGCCGCATGCACTGGCTGCACCATGTGGTGCCGCTGCCCTTCGTGGAAACCTCCCATCTCATCGGCAGCGTGGTCGGCGTGGTGCTGCTGATCCTCGCCCGCGGTCTGCTCTCGCGGCTGCGCAGCGCCTGGCGGGTGACGGTGGCGCTGCTGGCGGCGGCCATCGTCGTCTCCCTCATCAAGGGCTTCGACTATGAGGAGGCGCTCGCCTGCACGCTGGTGCTGGGACTGCTGTTCGTGGAGCGCAAGGCCTTCTACCGCCGCGGCTCGGTGCTGGATCAGCCCTTCTCGCCGTCCTGGATCTTCGTCATCGCCCTGGTGGTGGCGGCCTCGATGTTCATCGGCTTCCTCGCCTTTTCCGACATCGACTATTCCAACCAGCTGTGGTGGGACTTCCACTACAAGGGCGATGCCCCGCGTTTCCTGCGCGCCTCCCTCGGCGTGGTGGTGACGGCCCTCGGCATCGGCCTCTATGGCCTCATCCGCTCCTCGCGCCAGCGGGACGTGCCGGCAAGCGAGATCCCGGCGGCAGTCATGAGGCTGGTCGCCGAGGCGCCCCAGGCGGAAAGCTGTCTCGCGCTTCTGGGCGACAAGAATTTTCTCGTCTCCGATGATGGCTCCGCCTTCCTGATGTACCGGGTGGAAGGCCATTCCTTCATCGTCATGGGCGATCCCGTCGGCTCGCCGGAGGGGCAGCGCCAGCTTGCCTGGCGCATCCGCGAGATGGCCGACGCGCGCAACGCCCGGGTGGTGTTCTATCAGGTGACGCCGGAACTTCTCCCGCTATTCGTCGAGATGGGGCTCGGCATCTTCAAGATCGGCGAGATGGCCCGGGTGCGCGTCGTGACCTTCACCACCGAGGGCAAGGCCGGGGCGGACTTCCGCTATGTGCTCAACCGCGGCCGCAAGGACGGGCTGGAATTCGCCATCCTGCCGGCAGCCGAGGTGCCGGCCCACATGGCGGAGCTGACCGAGGTCTCCAGCGCCTGGCTCGGCGCCCACAAGGCGGCCGAAAAGGGTTTCAGCCTCGGCCGCTTCTCGCCCGAGTACATGGCGCGCTGGGACTGCGCCATCGCCCGCCGCGAGGGCCGGATCATCGCCTTCGCCAATATCTGGCGTTCGGGCGGCAAGGCCGAATATTCCATCGACCTGATGCGCTACCGGCCCGAGGCGCCGAACGGGGTCATGGACTTCCTGTTCACGCACCTGATCCTGGCGGCGCGCGCGGAGGGCTACTGCTGGTTCGATCTCGGCATGGCGCCGCTGACCGGCCTCAGCGACCATCCGCTGGCACCGGCCTGGAACCGGGTGGCGCGGCTGGTCTATGCCCATGGCAACCAGCTCTACAATTTTGCCGGCCTGCGCCGGTACAAGGAAAAATACCGGCCCGAGTGGGAGCCCCGCTATGTTGCCGGCCCCAAGGGATTTGCCGCCGCCAGCGCGCTGCTGGACGTCGCCACCCTGATCGCGGGCGGCCGACGACGGCTGTTCTCGGCCTGATACCAGCCGCACGAAGTGCTGACCGCACCTTAGCGCCTGAAGGGCAGCAGATTTCTCATATGCCCCAAGGACATGAGAAATCTGCATCGGAATACCGAAGAGTCCTCTTCGAGGATCTTTGGTATGACAGACCCCGGACGGGGGAGGATGGAACAGAGATGGGATGGAACGAGCACCCCTCCACCGGAGAACTCGGCTGGCGGGCCGGCCTCGTGCTGGCCCTGGTGGCCATCGGCGTGGGCGCCGGCTTCTTCATGGCCCACCGGCCGCAGCCGCACCGGGTGGCGCTGGTCCTTGATTCCGGCCTGGAGGTGACCGCCCTCGTGCCACCGGGCGGCGCGCGGCTGGTGGCCGCCACCTTTGCGCCCGCCCGCGACAGGGTGGCCGGCATGCTCACCGACCGGCTTCTCGACGAGGGCATGGCGGTGATCGAGATCCCGCTGGATGTCTATGGCCGGCATCTGGACAAGGAGGCCGGCGACGACTGTCACTATGTGCTGGGCGATGTCGAGGACCTGTCCCACAAGCTCGAACGCACGCTCGCCTTTCCGGTCTATCGCCGGCCGGTGATCGTCGGCGTCGGGGCCGGTGGCGGCTTCGCCTATGGCGCGCTGGCCCAGTCGCCGGCCAACACCATCGCCGGCGCCGTCGCCCTCGGCTTCGATCCGGCCGTCGGCACGGTTCGGCCCTTCTGTCCGGAAACGAAATCGGTCGCCCGGGCCGACGGCCGCTTCGACATCGCGCCGGGCTTCATGCCCTCCGAGGACGAGCCGGAGCGCACGGCCCTGATCGCCCCGTTCTCGGCCGTCACCACCGAGGACAACCCGGCGCTTGCCGCCGTCCTCGGCGGCGCCCATGCCGATCCGGCGCGCCGTGTCTCCGGCACCGGCGTGCGCGAGGCGGCGATCGCGGCCCTGGAAATGGCCGACGCCGCCGCGACGGCCGATGGCACCGTGCCCGTCGACATCATAGACCCCGCCTGCCACACCGACACCATGGCGGTGATCCTCTCCGGCGATGGCGGCTGGCGCGATCTCGACAAGACCATCGGCGAGCGGCTGGCCGCCCGCGGCATCGGCGTGGTCGGGGTGGATTCGCTTGCCTATTTCTGGAGCCACAAGGATCCCGCCCAGATCGGCCACGACATCGGCGCCCTGATCGCCCGTTTTCAGGCGAGCTGGAAAGCGAGGCACGTGCTGCTCATCGGTTATTCCTTCGGCGCCGACGTGCTGCCGGCCTCCTGGCCGCATCTGCCCCAGGCGGCGCGCGATGCCACCGGCCTGATCGGCCTTCTGGGCCTGTCGCCCCGGGCGGAGTTCGAAATCAGCATCGGCGCCTATCTCGGCACCGGCAGCGGCGCGGCGGATCCGGCGGCGGCCGCCGCCGCCCTGCCGCTCGACCGGGTGATCTGCATCGCCGGTGAGGAGGAGGGTGCCGACAGTGCCTGCAGCGCCGCGGTGTTCAATGCCGCCGAGCGGATCACCACCACCGGCGGACACCATTTCGACGGCGATTATAACGCCCTCGCCGACCGTCTGGTGGCCGCCTTCGCCCGGCGCTCGGGCGATCCATTGCCGGCCTCCTGCCCGTGAGGCAGGGGGATTCTGCCGGCGGAAGCCCTTTTTCGGGGTCACGCGGGCGTGACGGGAATCTTAACCATACTGTGTGATTCCTGCCACGGGGTCCGGATTTTCCCCTCCTTCGTGCCAGCCAGACGGGCGGGCGCGCTTGACGGGGCAGGGACCGGCGGGAGACAGTCCCGGGGAATTCGGGAGGCCGTGTGCCTCCGGTGACGAAACGAAGTGCGGGAGCGAAAGCGCATGAGGCGATCGGCAGACCCAGTCGTGTCCGTCACCGGATCGGTCGAGACCGGTGCGGGCTGGTTCGGAACGGTGGGACGGGTCGCTTCGGTGGCCCTGGTAGGTCTGATGCTCGCCGCCTGCTCGACGACGGACGAGCCGCAGGTCATTTCCAAGGGCAAGATCGATCCGCGCTACGGCGTGGCGCCGAGCCCGCGGGTGGTCGGCGAGAATGATCCCGTGCCCCAGGGCGGCGGCCGCTTCATGACCGGCAAGCCCTATCGCATCGGCGCCCGCTGGTTCACCCCGATGGACAATCCCGTCGGCTACGAAGCCGTGGGCATGGCATCCTGGTATGGCCGCAATTTCCATGGCCGGCGCACCGCCAATGGCGAGGTGTTCGACGCCGAGGCGCTGACCGCGGCCCATCCGACCCTGCCGCTGCCCTGCTATATCCGCGTCACCAATCTCGACAACGGCCGGTCCATGACGGTCCGCGTCAATGACCGCGGCCCCTATCATGGCCGCCGCCTGATCGACGTGTCCCACGACACCGCCCACATGCTCGGCTTCAAGGCCGCTGGCGTGGCCCGGGTGAAGATCCAGTATGTCGGCCCGGCCAAGCTCGAAGGCAGCGACCGCAACATCCTGCTCGCCTCCTATCGTGGCCCGCAGGACATGCGCCCGGCGCCGAACACTCCGGCGGGGGCCCGCGACGTGCTGATCGCCTCGGCCGATCGCCGCCCGGCGGACTTCGGCTGGGGATCGGCCGGCAAGCCCAATCTCGCCGGCGTCGATCTCTCCCGCAGCCGCAGCCTCGATCCGCAGTCGCGGCCGATCCTCAGCGGCGCCAGCGCCCCGGCGGCCGCTCCGGCCCGGGCCCGCAAGGCGGCACCGCCGGTGGCCCAGTCTGTCACCATCGCCAGCGCCCTGCCGTCGGCTCCGGTTCCGCGGGACCGTCCGGATGCAGGCCTTGCCAACACGGCCCCCGATGCCGCGGACGACTTTTTCCTGACCGCCAGCGCTGCCGAGCGCGCCGCCCAGGGTGGCATCGGCGACGTGGTCGAGGCGACGGGACCGGAAACCGTGGCCGCCGTGGACCTGTCCGCGCCGATGCCGCGGGCCAATCCCAAGACCGGCCATCTGCCGGGCGTGCCGGCTGCGGCCTTCGCTCCGGCAGCTCCGGCGGCCGGTGGCGATGCCATCGCCGATCTTCTCGGCGACAGCCCGGCGCCGGTGCCTCATGCCGCGCCGTCGTCCGTGCCGTTCGCCGTCGTTCCGGCCATGCCGGCGGGTGCCGTGCCCATGCCGCATCCGGCGCCGGTCAACTCCTACGCGCCGGCCTCGCGCTTCGATGCGATCGACCAGCTGCTGGCGGCGGACGCCGGCCCTGGCGCCGCGTCGGTCACCTTCGGCAAGGCTCCGGCCCGCTGAGTGCGCAGGCGGGAGCCCCGTCAGGGTCTCCCGCAGGACGCCGACTGGCCCCGAGGGGCCGACGCCAGACCGGCGGCGGCCTCTTTTCTTTTTCCGTCCGGCCGAAGCAGTCTGCGGTTGTTTTCCGGCCGAAGCCTGTATCCTGACCGCCCGTGCCCCCTCACGGTCCGGAACAGGCGCATCCGGGCAGGGATCCCAGCGGAACGATGACCACCAGCCGCACCATCGATTTCGGGTCCGCGACCGCGGCCCTGCGCCGGCCGGGCTGTTTCATCAGCTTTGAAGGCGGCGAGGGCAGCGGCAAGAGCACCCAGGTGGCCCGCCTTTCCCGGACGCTGACCGCGGCGGGGCGCACCGTCATCACCACCCGCGAGCCCGGCGGCACGCCCTTTGCCGAGGAGGTGCGGCGG
>JBBSSF010000053.1:0-12064 GCA_038242345.1 Hyphomicrobiales bacterium | reverse complement strand
GTTCACCTGAAGGAAATGTTCTGGAGGATCGATCTACGTATAATTTTGCGCCGGGGTGCCCAGCCGAGCAACAATCCATTGCCTTAATGGATAAGCGTATCGGCGTTCTATGAATATATGAACTGCCAAGGAAATTGAGAGTACGATGGTAGTCGCGAAAAACACGCGTCCATAGTCATGAATATATCTAGGGAGCGATTCTATTATCAAATAGCCAACCAGCTGGTGAACAAGATATAGGGGATAACTGAGTCCGCCGAGCAAGGCAGCTAGTTTTCTATGATGCTCTCGAGGCTGGATAATAAGTGCCCCAAGAACGAGGGTATAGCAAGTCACCGAAATAGGTATGCCTATCCAAATTGGTGATCTGATGCCATCCATCAAGTCGACTCTCTCGAAATTAACGTAGCTTCCGTATGAAGCCAAGGCGAGATGAATTATTGTAAGTATAATAATTTTCCAGCATATCCCATCCATCTGTTGTCTATGGAGCAGAATGCCAAGAGCAAAGAAGCTGGCATGCGGGAAGAGGATGAAGGCGCTGATGCCGGGAAAGGGTGTGAGTTGAAAAATCACCAATCCAAGAACAGATATAAGTGTTATTATAGTAATTATATAACCCAGAAATCCAGTTAATATTAAAATCAGAACTATAAAATAAAATCTGAGCTCAACAACAATCGACCAGTAAGAGGGGTCAATTTGGCCGCGTCCTAAAAGGAGTGGGATAAAGAGCCAAGCCTGCCCCAATTGTTTTAAGCTCTGGAAGGTGTCACTGTGCGCAAGAAAAAATATGGTGATAAAGGTTATGGTGGCACAAGCAAAGAGTGCCGGATAGAGTCGAGAGACCCGACTTGCTAAAAACTCTCCCCAGTGTTTGACCTCCGTGGAGTAGGAGATTACATATCCGCTGATAATGAAAAAAGCAGAAACTGCAAATCTCCCATAAACCACCCAGTCTGGGGATTGTGTTACTATGGATGCAATTTCTCCAGATCGCGGTCCATACCATATAAAGTGATATATCACAACAACAAAAGATAGTATGAATCTCAGATATTCAATGTTGTAGTTCTTCGAATGAATTTTCATTAATTTTATTTCCAAATATAATATATTGTATATTTTAATTATTTTGGGGTCGATAGTCGTCGTTGATGTGAGCCTGCATACGCCATTGGATCGTAATGAACGTGTTCATCGTAGCGAGTGCGCTCAGAACTGATGCTCTTGCCGCGACGGGCATAAGCTCAAGTGTTCAAGTTCAAGTGCGCGTCTTCGCCATGACTGCTGGCCAAGACACGCGATCCTATTGGGGAGCCTGCCGGCCTCCCTTCGCGAGACACCCTCCTCTCACTCAGAATTGTGTCCGTGAAACTGACGGCAAGCAAGTCTGAAATAGCTCCGGTTTGGCGAGCGGTATGATCCTTCCGCAGCAAACCGATCCATTGCTGTTAAAATCTTGGGTCCGGGAGGCTCAGGCCTCCCGGTCGGGGTTCGGGGCGGAGGCCCCGAAATCACCCCTGCCGCGCATCGGTCAGCGCATTGGCGAGCCGCACGAAGCCGGCAATGTCGATCTCTTCCGCCCGGGCCGTCGGCGTCACGCCGGCCGCTTCCAGCAGCGCTTCCGCGGGAACGCCGAGGCTCTTGAGGCTGGCCCGCAGCATCTTGCGGCGCTGGCCGAAGGCGGCGGCGGTGACGGCGGAGAGTGCCGCCCGCGCGCACGGCAGCGGCTCCGCCCGCGGCACCAGCCGGACGATGGACGAGGTGACCTTCGGCGCCGGGGTGAAGGCCTGGGGCGGCACGTCGAACAGGATGCGCGCCTCCGTGCGCCAGCCGGCGAGAACGCCCAGCCGGCCATAGGCATCGTCCCCCGGCGCGGCGACGATGCGCTCGGCGACTTCGCGCTGGAACATCAGCGTGGCGGAGAGCCACCAGGCCGGCCACGGCTCGGCCTCCAGCCAGCCGACCAGCAGGGCCGTGCCGACATTGTAGGGCAGGTTCGCCACGATATGGGCCGGTCCGCCGGCCGCCGCCGCCAGATCCACTTCCAGCGCATCGCCCTCGATGACATCGAGCCGGGCCGGATAATGCGCGGCGATTTCGGCGAGCGCGGGAATGCAGCGGCTGTCGCGCTCCACCGCCACGACCTTGCGCGCGCCTTCCGCCAGCAGCCCGCGGGTGAGCCCGCCCGGGCCGGGACCGACTTCCACCACCGTCATCTCGGCGAGATTGCCGGCCGAGCGGGCGATGCGGGCGGTGAGGTTCAGGTCGAGAAGGAAATTCTGCCCGAGGGACTTCCTGGCTGCCAGATCATGGGCGCGGATCACCTCGCGCAGCGGGGGAAGCGTGTCGATGGCGGCCATGGCGGATCCGGAAAAGGCAGGCGCGTCCGGGCGGGGAAACCGGCCGGACGCGGACAGGAAAGGGCAGGGGATCAGGCGGCGGCCGGCGCCGGGGCGAGCCGGTCGGCGAGCTTCAGCGCGGCGATCAGGCTGTCCGGCCGGGCATGTCCCGTGCCGGCAATGTCGAGGGCCGTGCCATGATCCGGCGAGGTGCGCACGAAGGGCAGCCCGAGGGTGACGTTCACCGTCTCGTCGAAGGCGATCGTCTTCACCGGGATCAGGGCCTGATCGTGATACATGCCGAGCACCGCATCATAGCTGGCGCGGCGGGCCGGATGGAACAGCGTGTCGGCCGGGAAGGGGCCGGTGGCGTCGATGCCCTCGGCCCGCAGCGTCGCGATCGCCGGGGCGATGATGTCGATGTCCTCGCGGCCCATGGCGCCGCCTTCGCCGGCATGGGGGTTGAGGCCGGCCACCGCCAGCCGCGGCGCGGCAATGCCGAACCGGGCCACCAGGTCCCGGGCGACGATGCGGCCGACCGTGACGATGCGTTCGGCCGTCAGCCGCTTCGGCATCTCCGACAGCGGGATGTGGACGGTGACGGGCACCGTGCGCAGCTCCGGCCCGGCCAGCATCATCACGGGTTCATGGGGCCCGGGGCCGAAGCTCTCCGCCAGGGCACCGAGAAATTCGGTGTGGCCCGGATAGCGGAAGCCGGCATCATAGAGGGTCTTCTTGCCGATCGGACTGGTCACCACCGCCCGGGCCTTGCCCGCCCGGACCGCAGCCACCGCCTGCTCGATGGCGGCAATGACGCCGGCGGCATCGGCCGGGTCCGGCGCGCCGGGCACGCCGGAGAGCGGCCCCGCCAGCGGGATGACCGGCAGGGCGCGCTGGAACACGCTCTCCGCCTTCGCCCAGTCGGTGGGCGTCACGGCGACCCGCATGCCGAGATGGGCGGTGCGGCGGGCGATCATCTCCGGATCGGCGATGAGGGCAAAGGGCGCGATCCCCCGCGCCCGCCGGAGCTGCCAGGCGATGAGGGCGAGATCCGGCCCGACGCCGGACGGATCGCCGACGGTCAGGGCCAGGACAGGGCCACCATCGGCCGGGGCGGGCGGGGGAGCAGGTCTCATTTGTATTCGATCACCGCGTTGCGGCGCAGTTCGAGCAGGAAGCGCCGGGACGTCAGCTCGCCCTGGCTGTTCATCAGCTCCATCTCCATGTCCTTGCGGGCGGCCGCATCGGAGGAGAGCTCGCGCTTGCCGCAGACGGCAATCACCTCGATGCCGGCGGCGTTGCGCTCCGGCGGGGTGAGGCGGCCGACGCTGGTGTTGTTGAAGTTGGCCAGCATGTCCGGCGGAATTTCCGACTGGAGCCGCCGGCCGACCGGCTTCACCACCACTTCCGGCAGGGCGCGGGCAAATTCGAGCCCCTGCTCGCAGGTGGTGAAGCGGCTGCGCAGGTTCTCCGCCTCCTTCTGGCGGCGGGCAAAGCCGCCATCCCCGGCGGACTTCGGCACGACGAAGGTGATCGTCGTGATGTCGAATTCCATGGTCTTGTTCTTGTCGGTCGCGCCGCCCTTGGCCTGGAGCGCGGCGATGACGTCCTGCTCGCTGACATTGACCGACTGGCGGAAGCGCTTGCGCACCACCTGTCCCCAGACGATCTGGGCATAGATGCGGTCCTTCAGGGTCTTGGCGGATACGCCGGCCTGACCGAGGGCCTGCTCCAGCTGCGCCGGGGAAAGCTTCACCCGGGTGGCGATGGAGGCGAAGGCCTCGTTGACCTCGGTGTTGGTGGCGGTGATGCCCAGCCGCTTGGCCTCCTGGACCTGCAGCTTTTCGGCAATCAGCTCCTCCGTCGCGGCCCGGGTGGGATTGGGCGGGCGCTGGGTCAGCTGGAGGAACTTGGCACGGGTCGCGATCTCGCCGGTCGTGATGACCTGATCGTTCACGACCACCTTGATCTGCTGCGCCTCGGCCGGGGCCAGCGCGGCGATTCCAAGGGCTGCCACAACTAGGGCCGCACGCAGCAGACCGCGTGCGCTCGCCCCGGCAGCCTGGTGGAAGGGGGCCGGGAATCTCATCGGTCCGCAGTCTCCTCGAATGTCTCGCAACAGGGTCGCGTCGTCACGCCTGCCCGAATTCTTTGGCAGAAGCAAGGCACCGGACCAACGCCAATGCCGGCCGCCGGGTTCCCGCGCGCCGTTCCGGGCTGTCCTCACAGGCCGCTGGAGGACAGCTGCGTATCGCCGATGGTCCTGAGGCCCAGCCGCAGGAACACGGTCCGGTCGACAGGAACGCCGCCGGTCTGGCTGCGGTCCTCATAGTAGGCGAGCGACAGGGAGAAGGAGTCGTCGTCATAGCCGACGCCAAAGCCGTCGGTGACCATGTTCTTGTTCTGAAGATCGTAACGCAGCGAGCCGAACAGCCGCCAGTTGTCTGTGGCCCGGAGGGAACCGGAACCCTGGACTTCCTGCCGGTTGTCGTTGACGCCGAGTTCAGGCTGGGCGCGCAGGAACATGTAGGTGATCTGGGTGGTGAGCGGACCGGTCGTGGCGAGGGTGGACACGCCCGCCCGGTTGAAGCTCAGGTCCTCATCGTCGAGGCGCACCTGGGTGCCGACCTTCAGCCCCTGCATCATGCCGATGCTGACCCGGCCGACATAATCCGAGGCATCGGAATCGAGACCGGATTCGGCGGTGGAATCGAGCAGGTCGGCCCGGGTGAAGGAGTTCGGACCGGCAAGCTGATAGGACTGGCCGACCAGGGCCGAAACGAAGCCGGCACCGGTCTGGAGGGTGTACTGCACGCCGAGATTGGCGCGGGTGCCGCCCTCGACCCGGTCCCAGCCGGAGAACTTGTCATAGTCGAACACCGTGGTGTCGTCGAACACCAGCGACTGGGAATCCTCGTTCGGCAGCTTGCCGATGCCGGTCTCGCCCGGCCGGGCGACGATCTGGGCGATCGGTTCCACCACCTGCGACCCCCACACCGCAGAGACCAGCCACGGCCAGCGATATTCGAGGGCCGCCGTGGGCATGACGCGCCCGACGGCGGTCTCGTCGTCGAGGGCGGTCACGTGCTCGTCGGTGTTCTGGAGCAGGAACAGGTCGCCGCGCAGCCCGAGATAGGGCGTCAGCACCGTGCCCAGCGGGCCAATCATCTGGCGCTGCCAGTTGGTGTCGAGGCTGGTGCGGTTGTAGGTGCCGGCAACGCCGCGGAAGCGGGTGTCATAGGTGCCGTTGCCATTGTCCACCCAGAAGGCATCGGTGGTGGACCGCGACAGCGTGGTGAAGTTCATGTTGTAGGCGAGCTGGCCGCCATAGACCGAGGAATCGAGGATCGCGTTGTAGTCGATCACCGGATAGACGAAGGGCTGCTTCGACTGGAGATCCTCGCCGGGCAGGGAGAAGGTGCCCTGCACCGAGGCCGGCGGGATGGTGGTGCCATCCTCGACCCCGTTCTCCTGGAGCACCTGGATGCCGATCGCCCGCATGTCGAAATAGTTCTTCTCGCCGAGGCCGGTCATGTAGAGCGCGGAAACGGCGTCCTCGTCGGAGTTGCGCGGCTGCTTGTAGTTGGCAAGAAAGGTGCGGTCCGAGGCGATGGTGCCGTCCCAGCCCCATTTCCACTGCGGATTGATCCAGAACTCGCCCTTGGTGGAAACCGTGCCGCGCCAGTTCTGGTCGCCCACGCTGCCGGCAAAGGCCGACGGATCGAGCTGGTAGATGCCCGCCGCGCGGATCGAATAGGCGCCGTCGATCAGCCGCTGGCGCCATTGCAGCGCCGCCAGCGCACCCTGGCGCGTCAGCGGGGTGAGGGTTGCCGTCAGGTCCTTGTCCGGCCCCAGCGCCCAGTAATAGGGCACCGAGATGCCGGCGCCGAGCTGCTCGGAATAGATGACCTTCGGCACCAGGAAGCCTGACCGCCGCTCCACCGTGGGATCCGGATGGGAGAGATAGGGCAGGTAGGCAACGGGCACGCCCCAGAACTCGATTCGCGGCTGCTCGTAGCTGATGACCCGTTCGGTGCGGTTGTGGACGATGCGGGCCGCCTTGATCGCCCAGGTCGGCGGTTTGTCCGGCGTGTCGGTGCAGGAGCCGCAGGCGGTATAGACGCCCTTCTCGAAGATGATCTCGTCGCCGTTGATGCGCTGGCCGCTCTCGGCGGCGATCCGGGTGCGCTGGGCCGTCTCGACCAGCAGCGACTTCACGAATCCGTCGCGCAGGTCGTTGGACAGGTCGACGCTCTCGGCCAGCACGATGTTGCCGTCGGGCTCGGTGACCTTCACCCCGCCCTCGGCCCGCAGCCGGTTCACCTTGCGGTCGAGGCTGACCTTGCTGGCCTGAAGGGTGTAGCCGCCATAGTGGATCTCCACATGGCCGCTGGCCGAGACGATGTCCCGGTCGAAATCGTAGGTGAGGGTGTCCGCCTGGAGCAGCATCGGCGCGTCCTGCTGGACGGGCATCTTCACCAGGTCGCCGGCGACGGGGCCGGACGCGGACGCACCATCCCCGGCCGCGCCGGCCGGACCGGCCGCCACGATCAGGAGGCCGACAAGGGCCACGCCGCAGACAAGCCACCCGCGAAAACGGCGCACGGGACCGGGCCGATCGAGGGGGGTCGCGTCGGTGAATGCCGGCCGCCCGATCATCCATCCTCCCGGAACAACAACACGGATACGCCGAACAGCGTCGCAATGAGGCCGGGCGTCCACGCCGCAACAGTGGGCGGAACGATCCCGGCGCCACCAAGGTCGCGCGCCAGTTCTGTTGCCACATAAAGCATGAAGCCGGCGGCGACGCCACTTGCCACCAGTCGCGTCACGCCGCCAAAGCGGGCAGGGCGCAGGGAAACGGTGGCCGCGATCAGCACCATGGAAATCAGAAGTAACGGACGCGCCATCAGAATTTGAAACTGAAGGCGATAGCGGAAGGCCGGCAGGCCGGCATGTTCGGCAAGCGCGATCAGCCCGGGAAGTTGCCAGAAGGCCACGGCATCGGGACGCGCCAGCACCTCGCGGACCTCGGTCGGGTTGAGGAAAGTGGAGAGTCGGTAGATGTCGTGCTGGTCCCATTCGCCGTTCGCCCGGTAGACGATGGCATCTTCCAGCCGCCAGAATCCATCCTCCAGAAAGGCCCGCGGCGCCTCGATCCGCTCGCTGAACCCGCCTTTGTTGTCGAACAGGAAGATGGTGAGACCGGAAAGCGTCGCCCCCTGATCGGACGAGGCCCGGGCATGGACGATCGATTCTCCGTCCGCCCCGTTCTGGCGGAACCAGGCCCGGCTCGCCGTCTGGTCGAGAATCTGCTGCTCCTTGCCGAACAGGCTGGCGCCGACCACTTCCGATTGCTGCTTCATCCAGGCCGACAGCGGATTGTAGATCGTCGCCTCGGCGATCCCGAGGCCGAGGGCGACGATGACCGCCGGGGCGGCGAACTGCCAGACCGAGACACCGGCCGCCCGGATGACCACCAGCTCCGACCGGCGCGCCAGCCCGATGAAGGCGAAGATGGAGCCGAAGAGGGCGGCAAAGGGCAGGAACTGCTCGGTGAGCGCCGGCGTGCGCATCAAGGAGGTGAGGAAGGCGCGCCCGACCGAGAATCCCTCCCTGTCGCCGGCGCGCCGCACCAGCTCGAAGAAATCGAGGAGCAGGATGATGGCCGTGCCGATCAGGAACACGCCGAGAATCCAGCGCAGGAACCGCGCGCCGAGATAGCGGCCGAGAGTGCGTCCGATCATGGGGTCGGGGTCTCCTGCTCGTTCTGGTTCGAGAACCGGCTGAAGACGCGGCCGCACCAGGTGCCGCAGAAGCTGAGGGCGTTGGACACCGGACGGGGAGGCTCCAGACGGGCGTCGCCCAGAATCAGCGCGCCGGAGATCAGGATGGCGGCCATCGGCACCAGATGCACCGCCACCACGGCTGTCTCGGAGCGGATGGCTAGGGTGGTGGCGCCGAGGCCGGCCATGCGCACCGCCGCCACCACGACGATCGCTCCCAGCACCGACAGCGCCCGGCCCTGACGGGTGGTGCGGGGATCGCCGAGGAACAGGAACACGATGAGCGTGAAGGCAACCGGATAGAGCGGCTGGGTCAGCCGGTCGTGCAGCTCGGAGCGGAAGCGCCCGGCATTGCGCTGGGCATAGTCGTCGCTGGCATCGGTGATGAGCAGCTCCGGCGTCATCCGCTCGCTCGGCTTGAACACCGGCTCGACGGAATCGCTCGGCATCAGGTTCGACAGGTCGAAGGCATAGGCCTGGAAGCGGATGATCTGGATCGCGCCATCGGACACCCGCCGGCGCTGGATGGTGCCGTCGGTCATCACGAGCAGGGTGCGGTCCACGGTCTCCACGATGCGGCCGCGGTCGGCCAGATAGGTGAAGGAGAGCGTCGGATCGCGCTCGTCATCCATCATCAGCCCGACCAGGCTGCCATCCCGGCCGCGATCGCGCACATGGAAGGTCAGCCCGTCCTCGATCTCGATGAAGCGGCCGGGCTGGACGATGGTGGCCACCAGATCCACCCGCACATTGGTGAGGGCATAGCGCAGCTGCCGCAGACCGGCGGGCGCGATCACCGTGGACAGCGCCCCCGCCAGCAGCGCGACCAGCAGCGCCAGCATCAGGAAGGGCTTCAGGATCATCCAGCGCGATGCCCCGGCCGAACTCATCACCACCAGCTCATTTTCCGCATTCAGCGCGTTGAGGGTGGTGACGAGGGCGATCACCAGGGCAAAGGGGGCGATCACCAGCACGAGGAAGGGCAGGGCCAGCAGGGTAAGCTCCAGGAACAGGCCGATGGTCTGTCCCTTGGCCGTCACGAGATCAAGCTGCCGCAAGGCCTGGGTTGCCCAGACGATGGCGGTCAGGATCGTGATCGTGGCGACGAAGGCGGTGGCCGCGCGCCCGAAGATGTAGCGTTCGATCAGTCGCATCCGCCCGTCGTCTCCGGCAAACGTCGAATTATCCGGTCCTGCCGCCACACCGCAAGGGCGGCCGGGCAGGGAGGTGGAAAAGTGGTTGACGCCGACTTGAAACCCGCCGGCCCGCCGCCGGTTCCCGACAGCCGGCGCTGAAACGTCCGGACCCGGGATGTCCGATGCTGCCCGGCCGGCCCCCTCATGCCGGGTCGCGCCCGTCGAGGCGCCGTCCGAGCGCCCGGAAATCCCGCCAGGCGAGCCGCTTCTGCGCCGGCTGGCGCAGCAGATAGGCCGGATGGAAGGCGGCCAGCGCCGGAATTTCCCGGCCCGCCACCGTCACCGAGAGCCAGCGGCCGCGCAGCCGCGTGATGCCGTCGGTTGCCGGGGTGAGGGTCTTGGCGGTGTTGCCGAGGAGCACCAGCATCTCCGGTCCCGCCAGCTCGATCTGGCGCATCAGGAAGGGCTTGCAGATCTCGGCCTCGGCAAGGGACGGCGACCGGTTGCCCGGCGGACGCCAGGGCACGACATTGGCGATGTAGACCGCCGTCCGGTCGAGCCCGATGGCCGCCAGCATGCGGTCGAGAAGCTGGCCCGAGCGGCCGACGAAGGGCAGCCCCTGGATGTCCTCGTCGCGCCCGGGGGCCTCGCCGATGAACATTACCCGGGCGCCCGGCGTGCCATCGGCAAACACCATCTGCTTGGCCGTGCGCTTGAGATTGCAGCCATCGAAGGCGGCCAGCGCCGCGCGCAGGGCCTCCAGGCTGCCGGCCGAAGCGGCCGCGGCCCGGGCGGCCATGATGGCCTGCTCGTCGGGCAGCGTCGCGCCGCCTCCGCCTCCGCCTGCGGCTGGCACGACGGACGTCGGGGGCGCCGCGGCCATCGGCGCGCGGACCGGCTCGGGCGGCGGCGGCGGACGGAAGCGGTCGTTGGGCTCCGTATCCAGCGCCAGATCGCAGCCTGCTGCCAGATGCCAGTCCACGAGAAGGGCAGCGGCAGTCACGGGGTCGATCGGGGGGCGCGCGTCGGGCTGCATCCGCAAAGGGTCCTCGGGCGGGTCCGGCTCGGGGGATTCCGGCCGCGCCACTCTAGCCGCTCGGGCCGCGGAAACGGAGTCCCGATTGACCCCGCCCATGCAGGATCCGGACGGCGCGACAAGTCCGGGGATCTACCCGGCACAAGCTGCGACATGGATGTGACGTGGGGGCTATCTCGCAGTTGCAGCATTGAAGCGCCGGTGAAGCTCGCCTAAAGACGAAGACGAACGAGCGTTGGAACGAGTCTCAGGACCGCTCGACGGACGTCCGCGGCGCGTGAGGGAGTTGGGACATGACCGAAGCCGAATTGCCGGAACGCGACAGCATGGATGTCGACGTCGTGATCGTCGGGGGTGGCCCGGCGGGTCTTTCGGCGGCGATCCGGCTGAAGCAGCTTGCCGAGGAGGCGGGCACCGAGCTGTCCGTCGTGGTGCTGGAGAAGGGCTCCGAGGTGGGCGCCCACATCCTGTCCGGCGCCGTGATCGACCCGATCGGCGTCGATGCGCTGCTGCCGGGCTGGCGCGAGGAAGAGGACACTCCGTTCAAGACCCCGGTGACGGAAGATCACTTCCTGTTCCTGGGGCCGGCGGGCTCGGTGCGCCTGCCGAACTTCGCCATGCCGAAGCTGATGGACAACCACGGCAACTATATCGTGTCGCTGGGCAATGTCTCGCGCTGGCTGGCGGCCAAGGCCGAGGCCCTGGGCGTCGAGATCTATCCGGGCTTTGCTGGCGCCGAGCTTCTGACCGACAAGGACGGCAAGGTCATCGGCGTCGCCACCGGTGACATGGGCATCGGCCGCGACGGCGAGCTGAAGGACAGCTACACCCGCGGCATGGCGCTGATGGGCAAATATGTGCTGCTCGCCGAAGGCGCCCGCGGCTCGCTGTCCAAGCAGGTCATCAGCAAGTTCGATCTCGATGTCGGCCGCCAGCCGGCCAAGTTCGGCATCGGCATCAAGGAACTCTGGCGCGTCGACCCGGCCAAGCACATCCCCGGCCACGTCCAGCATTCCTTCGGCTGGCCTCTCGACATGAAGACCGGCGGCGGCTCCTTCCTCTACCACATGGAAGACAACCAGGTGGTGGTCGGGTTCGTGGTGCACCTGAACTACAAGAATCCCTATCTGTCGCCCTTCGAGGAATTCCAGCGCTTCAAGACCCATCCGGCGATCCGCGACGTGTTCGAGGGCGGCAAGCGGCTGGCCTATGGCGCGCGGGCCATCACCGAGGGCGGCTACCAGTCGGTGCCGAAGCTCTGCTTCCCCGGCGGGGCCCTCATCGGCTGCGCCGCCGGCTTCGTGAACGTGCCGCGCATCAAGGGCTCCCACAACGCCATCCTCTCCGGCAAGCTGGCCGCCGAGCACGCCTTCGCGGCGATCGCCGACGGCCGGGCCAATGACGAGCTGACCTCCTATGACGACGCCTGGCGCGCGTCGGAGATCGGCAAGGACCTGTGGCCGGTGCGGAACGTGAAGCCGCTGTGGTCGAAGTTCGGCACCGTCGGCGGCGTGGCGCTCGGCGGCCTCGACATGTGGACCAACAGCCTGCTCAACCTGTCGCTGTTCGGCACCCTGGCCCATGGCAAGCCGGATTCCGAGACCCTGCTGCCGGCCGCCCAGTGCAAGAAGATCGAGTATCCGAAGCCCGACGGCAAGCTCACCTTCGATCGTCTCTCCTCGGTGTTCCTCTCCAGCACCAATCATGAGGAAGACCAGCCGGTGCACCTGAAGGTGGCGAACCTGGCGCTGGAAAAGAGTT
>JBBSSF010000052.1:0-12212 GCA_038242345.1 Hyphomicrobiales bacterium | reverse complement strand
GCTTCGAGGCGGGCGAAGACCACGAAGATGGCGACGCGGGACAGCCCCGCGCGGGCAGGCATGGCATCGCGGGCCGCCTCGAAGGCCGTCATCACCGAGCCGGAGAAGCGGCCGGCGGCGGCGTCCTCGCCGGTCAGAGCCTGCAGGGTGCGCACGGCGCCGATGGCTTCCGTCGCATAGGCGGAGGCATCCGCCAGCCGGTCCTGGGCTAGCCGGGAGCGCTGCTTCACCCGCCGGCCGAACACCACCAGCGGAATGACCACGAACGGGATGGCCAGAAGCACCAGGGCGGACAGATGCGGGCTCGTCACCGCCATCATGGCGGCCGCACCCAGGAACAGGAACAGGTTGCGCAGCGCCTGGGAGACCGTGGAGCCGACGGCGGCCTTGATCTGGGTGGTGTCCGCCGTCAGCCGCGACACGATCTCGCCGGACAGCGTGCGGTCATAGAAGGCCGGCGACAGGCGGATGACATGGGCGAACACGTCCCGGCGCAGGTCCGCGACCAGCTTTTCGCCGAGCCAGGTGACGAAATAGAAGCGCAGCGCCGAGGCCAGCGCCAGCGTGGTGGCCAGCACCAGGAGCATGGCAAAATACTGGTTCACCAGCGCCTCGTCGCCGACGGCGAAGCCATGGTCGATGATGCGGCGCAGAGCCACCGGCAGGGCCAGCGTCGACAGGGTCGCCAGCACCAGCGCGCCCAGGGCGGCAGCGAGCTGGCCCGGGTGGCGCTTCAGATAGGGGGTGAGGAGCTTCAGGGGGCGCACGCCCGGCCGCGGAGCCGGACGTCCGGCGTCCGCCGATGCTTTTCTTCTTCTCACGGGTGTTCGCTTCCCTGTTCAGGCGGGCGGGCCGGCAGCATGTCGCGGGATGGACGGTTCCCGGCCGGGTTCTAGCGCCCGTTTCGCCCGGCGTCAGCAGATTTCGCCGCTGCGGGCCGCCTTGTCGAACCAGAGCGCGACATGATCCACGAACGCCCGGACCTTGCCGGAAAGATGGCGGCGGTGGGGGTAGACGATGTGGATGCCCGAGGCGGAATTCTCGTACTCGTCGAGGAAGGTGACGAGGCGGCCGGCGGCCAGGTCCTCGCGCACGACGATATAGGGGATCTGGGCGAAGCCGAGACCGGCGAGCGCGGCCAGCCGGGTCGCCACCGGGCTGTTCACCTCCACCCGGCCCCGCACCGGCACGCTCACCCGGTGGCCGTCCACCCGGAAGGTCCAGTTGGAGCGGTTGCGGGCGTTGGAATCGACGATGCAGGGCAGGTCGGTGAGATCGCGCGGGGTCATCGGCGTGCCGAGCGTCGCCACGATGTCCGGCCGGGCGCAGGTGATGATGCGGAACGGCGCGAGGCGCCGCGAGATCAGCGAGGAATCCGCCAGCTCCGTGATGCGGATGGCGACGTCATAGCCTTCCTCCACCAGATCGACGAAGCGGTCGTCGAGGGTCATGGAGAGCTGGATGTGGGGCTCCGCCTGGAGAAACTCCATGACCACCTCGCCCAGCAGGCCATCGCCGAGCGTGCGGGGGCCGGCGACGCGCAGCCGGCCGCGCGGCTCGCGGTGGGCGTCGGAAAGTCCGGATTCCAGGTCCTCGATGCGTTGCAGGATCTCGGCGGCTTCGCGATGATAGGACTGGCCGGCTTCCGTCAGGGAAAGCTGGCGGGTGGTGCGGTTCATCAGGCGGACGCCGAGGCTGTCCTCCAGCTCGCGCACATATTTGGAGATGAGCGCCTTGGAGCGGCCGAGCTTGCGGGCCGCCGCCGAGAAGCCGCCGGCTTCCACCACGGCCACGAAAGCCTGCATCCGGGCAAAGGCATCCATGGTCGTTCACTCCATGTTGACAATCTGTTGTTCCGGACGCGGATTGTAGCCCGGTTTGCCAAGGTGCAAAAGAGAGGCATCTCCAGTGTCGCCGGGCTCCTCCCTTCGCGCGGCCACTGGCCCCTCTGTTTCCGGATCCGGAGTGCCTCTTCCATGATCGATACCCGCACGGCCCCCTATGCGGCCTTCCTGCTGCGTGTTGCCCTCGGCCTGATGTTCTTCTCCCATGGCTTCATCATGAAGGTGATGGGCTTCGGCATTGCCGGCACCGTCGGCTTCTTCGGCTCGCTGGGCCTGCCGGCGATCATCGCCTATCTCACCATCCTGTTCGAGGTGGGGGGCGGCCTGTTCCTCATCCTCGGCATCGCCACCCGGCCGCTGGCCGCCATCGGCGCGGTCATCCTCGCCGGCGCCTGGGTCACCGTTCATGCCTCCAAGGGCTGGATGGTCGGCGACGGCGGCTGGGAATATGTCGGCTTCCTGACCGTGACCTCGGTGGCCGTGGCGCTGCTCGGCTCGGGCGCCTTCGCGCTTGGCAGCAAGATCCTGCCGGGCAACAAGCTCGTCGCCGCCTGAGCGCGGATCCCGACCGGCGGCGTCCGCTCCTCCGCGCGCCGCCGGAGCCTGATCCCGTCGTGACGGGCCGGCCCTGCCGTTCTCTCCGGAAGCTGACCGGAGCGTGAACGGCAGGCCGGCCCTTTTCGTCTGCGCCGTGCTATCCTGACGGGCATGCGGCTTTCCTTCCCGTCCCCCGGGGAGATTCCCTCCTTCGCGCCGCAACCTGATCGGGAGCATGACCGATGAACGACTGGCCGGACCTCGCCGGACGCCTCGTGGCGGACGGCCATGCCCTGGCCCTCAGGGTCTATTATGAGGACACCGACTTTTCCGGGGTCGTCTACCACGCCAATTATCTGCGCTTCTTCGAGCGCGGCCGCTCGGATTTCCTGCGTCTGAAGGGAATCGGCCACCGGGAGCTGGCCGCCGGCGTCCATGGCACGCCGCTCGCCTTCGTGGTGCGGGCGATGGATCTCGATTTCCTGAAGCCCGCCCGCATCGACGACCTGCTGATCGTGGAAACCCGGTTCGAGACCATTTCCGGCGCGCGGATGCTGCTCGTCCAGCGTGTCCTGCGCGGGGCGGAGGTGCTGGTGACGGCGGGCGTCACCATCGCCCTCATCGACCCGACCAGCGGCCGGCCCCAGCGCATTCCGGCCGCGGTACGGGCGAAGCTGGACGCGGACTGATCCCCCCGCGCCGCACATGAAAAAAGGGGCGCCCGCGGGACGCCCCTTCTGCCGGATTCGTTGCGTGCCCCCGGTTTCAGGCCGGAGCCTGTCAGACCGGAGCCTGGATGCCGAGGCGCTGGTCGAGATAGTCCGAGCAGATCTCGATGAGATCGTCGACCCGGTCCTCGAAGAAATGGTTGGCGCCAGGCACGATGCGGTGGTCGATGGTGATGCCGCGCTGGGTCTTCAGCTTGTCCACCAGCGCCTGGGTGTCCTTCTGGGGCACCACCTTGTCCACATCGCCATTGACGATGAGGCCGGACGAGGGGCAGGGCGCCAGGAAGGAGAAGTCGTGCAGGTTGGCGGGCGGGGCGATCGACATGAAGCCCTCGATCTCCGGCCGGCGCATCAGGAGCTGCATCCCGATCCAGGCGCCGAAGGAGAAGCCGGCGATCCAGCAGGCGCGGGCATCCGGATGGACGCTCTGCACCCAGTCCAGCGCCGCGGCGGCGTCCGACAGCTCGCCCTGGCCGTGGTCGAACGAACCCTGGCTGCGGCCGACGCCACGGAAATTGAAGCGCAGCACCGCGAAGCCGCGCTTCGCGCTGAGGTAGAAGAGCGGATAGACGATCTGGGTGTTCATCGTCCCGCCGAATTCCGGGTGCGGATGCAGCACCAGGGCGATCGGCGCCGACCGGCGCTTGGCCGGCTGGTATCGGCCTTCGATCCGGCCGGCAGGGCCGTTGAAGATCACTTCGGGCATTAAGGGCTCCGGAGCCTTCCGTTTCATGATCCGTCCGCCGGCCGGGCGGGCCGTCGGGACCGGGACGGGTCGTCGCACGGCCGCTCGTCTGTGGCCGTCCGGTCCGGAGCGGCCAGCGCCCCGGCGAGAGGAGGCCGGGCAGCCGCAGGCTTCGGACGGGACCGGAAACACCCGCAAGCGGCGCATGATCCGATGCGGGTCTTACCATGAGGCGGGGGGCGAATTACAAGCGTTCCGATTCGGAGACCCGCAGGTTTTGCATGGGACGGCCCGTCCGGGCCTCCGCCGGACTGGTCCGGCGCTGGGAAAGAACCCCGGAGACGTTGGAAATGACCCTTTCTGCACCCCTGGCGGGTGGTCGCATCTATCTGGACTGGAATGCCACGGCGCCGCTGCTGCCGGCTGCCCGCGCGGCCCTGCTGGACGCGCTGGCCGAGCCCGGCAATGCCTCCGCCGTCCACGCCGATGGCCGGGCCGCCCGCGCCCGGGTGGAGGAGGCCCGCCGCGCCGTCGCCGATCTGGTCGGGGCCGATTCGCGCGCCGTCACCTTCGTCTCGGGGGCGAGCGAGGCCAACATGACGGCCCTGGTGCCGGAAATCGCCCGCGACACCGAGACCCTTGTCTTTCCCCGCCTGCTGCATTCGGCAGTCGAGCATCCGTCGGTGATGGCCGGCGGCCGCTTCGCCCCGGCGGACGTGCGGGTGATCCCGGTCGATTCGGCCGGCCGCGTCGATCTCGCCGCGCTGGAGGAGGAGATCGCCCGCACTGTCGCCGAGACCGGGCTGCCGCCGCTGGTCTCCCTCATGGCCGCCAACAACGAGACCGGCGTGCTCCAGCCGGTGGCGGAGGCGGCGGCCCTCGTCCATGCCGCCGGTGGCCTGCTGCATGTGGATGCGACCCAGGGCGCCGGCCGCATTCCGCTGACGCTCGCGGACACGGGCGCGGACCTGATGTCGCTCTCGGCCCACAAGATTGGCGGGCCGCTCGGGGCGGGCGCCCTGGTGCGCGGGCGCGAGGGGATCCGGCCGCGGCCGCTGATTGCCGGCGGCGGGCAGGAAGGGCGTGGCCGGGCCGGCACGGAGAATGTGCCGGCGATCGCCGGATTCGGCGGCGCGGCGCGGGAAGCACTGGCGCAACTTTCTCGAATGAGCCAAATTCAAGCGGCGAGGGACTGGCTGGAAGAGCACTTACGGCTTATGTGTCCGGACGTGGTGATCTTCGGCGCGGATGTGCCGCGGCTGGCCAACACCTCGGCCTTCGCCGTGGCCGGGGTGCCGGCGGAACTGGCGCTGATCGCGCTGGATCTGGCAGGCATCTCGGTGTCATCGGGGTCGGCCTGTTCGTCGGGCAAGGTCGCGGTGTCCCATGTGCTCACCGCCATGGGGGTGGCGCCGGATCTCGCGCGCTGCGGCCTTCGGGTCAGCCTCGGGGCAACGACGACCCGGGCCGATCTGGACCGCTTTCTGGCTGCCTTCCGCACGCTTGTCGGCCGGATGCGGCCGGCGGCGCTTGTCGGAGCCGGACGAGAATCCGGAGCCGGAGACGGACGAGACTAAGGAGGCGGGATCGGCGTCCGGCAGCGGGGGCGGATCCGGCCGGACATGTCGGTTTGAGGCCGGTCGGGTCCTGAGGGCTTGGGGCCCGGGCCGGGTGGTGTTTCGCTCGAAATACCCGCGGTCCTTGAAACCGCGGTGCGATGGAGAGACTTATGCCCGCAGTGCGCGAGACGGTCGAGCGCGTGAGCGCCATCGACGTCGACCAGTACAAATATGGCTTCGTCACCGACATCGAGTCGGAACGGGCGCCTGTCGGTCTCGATGCCGACACGATCCGCTTCATTTCCGCCAAGAAAAACGAGCCCCAGTGGATGCTCGACTGGCGGCTGGAAGCGTTCGAGCGCTGGCAGAGCATGGAAGAGCCGACCTGGGCGCGGGTCAGCTACCCGAAGATCGATTTTCAGGCGCTCTCCTATTATGCCGCCCCGAAGACGACCCCGGGCCCCAAGAGCCTGGACGAGGTCGATCCGGAGCTGCTTCGGACCTACGAGAAGCTCGGCATTCCCCTGCGCGAGCGCGAAATCCTCGCCGGTGTCGAAGGCGCGGGCGCGCCCCGGGTGGCGGTCGACGCGGTGTTCGATTCCGTGTCGGTGGTCACCACCTTCCGGGCCGAGCTCGCCAAGGCCGGCGTCATCTTCTGCTCCATCTCGGAAGCCATCCGCGAGCATCCGGAGCTGGTGAAGAAATATCTGGGCTCCGTCGTCCCGGTCAGCGACAACTATTATGCAACGCTGAACTCGGCAGTGTTCTCGGACGGATCCTTCGTCTACATTCCGCCGGGCGTACGCTGCCCGATGGAGCTGTCGACCTATTTCCGCATCAACGAGCGCAACACCGGCCAGTTCGAGCGGACACTCATCATCGCCGATGCCGGCGCCTATGTGTCGTACCTCGAAGGCTGCACGGCGCCCCAGCGCGACGAGAACCAGCTGCATGCGGCGGTGGTCGAACTGATCGCGCTGGATGATGCCGAGATCAAGTACTCCACCGTCCAGAACTGGTATCCCGGTGACAAGGACGGCAAGGGCGGCATCTACAATTTCGTCACCAAGCGCGGCGACTGCCGCGGCCGCAATTCCAAGATCTCCTGGACCCAGGTGGAAACCGGCTCGGCGATCACGTGGAAATATCCGTCCTGCATCCTGCGCGGCGAGAATTCGCGGGGCGAATTCTATTCGATCGCGGTGTCGAACGGTTACCAGCAGGTGGATTCCGGCACCAAGATGATCCATCTGGGGAAGAACACCTCCAGCCGCATCATCTCCAAGGGCATCTCGGCCGGGCGCTCCAACAACACCTATCGCGGGCTGGTCTCGGCCGGCCGGCGGGCGGAGGGGGCGCGCAATTTCACCCAGTGTGATTCGCTGCTGATCGGCAACCGCTGCGGCGCCCACACGGTGCCCTATATCGAGGCCAAGACCGCCTCGGCCGTGCTGGAGCATGAGGCGACCACGTCGAAGATTTCCGACGAACAGATGTTCTACTGTCGCTCCCGCGGGATCCCGCCGGAAGAGGCGGTGGCGCTGATCGTCAACGGCTTCGTGCGCGATGTCATCCAGCAGCTCCCCATGGAGTTTGCGGTGGAAGCCCAGAAGCTCATCGGCATCAGCCTGGAAGGCAGCGTCGGCTGACGCTGCCGCCCGCCGGTTCTCCTTTTTCTCCCCCCGGCCGGGGAGGGGCAGCGCGAACACCCGTCCCGCCGCAGCCGCTCCCGCCGGGCTTCAACGGAAAGTTTCAGGGATCATGACCCAGCCGCTTCTCGTCATCGATGATCTGCACGCCCGCGTCGGCGACCGCGAAATCCTGAAGGGCCTCTCGCTCACGGTGAATGCCGGCGAGGTGCACGCCATCATGGGGCCGAACGGCTCCGGCAAGTCGACGCTGTCCTATGTGCTCTCCGGCAAGGAGGGCTACGAGGTCACCGGCGGCCGGGTGCTGTTCGACGGTCAGGACCTTCTGGAGCTGGACACCGAGGAGCGGGCGTCGGCCGGCATCTTCCTCGCTCTCCAGTATCCGATCGAGATCCCGGGCGTTGCCAACATGACCTTCCTCAAGGCCGCGCTGAATTCCCAGCGCAAGGCGCGCGGCGAGGCGGAGCTGACCACGCCGGAATTCATGAAGACCGTGAAGGCGGCGGCCGAAAAGCTCGGCGTGCGGCCGGAAATGCTGAAGCGGCCGGTGAATGTCGGCTTTTCCGGCGGCGAGAAGAAGCGCAACGAAATTCTCCAGATGGCGCTGCTTCAGCCGAAACTCTGCGTGCTCGACGAGACCGATTCCGGCCTCGACATCGACGCCCTCAAGGTGGTGTCCGAGGGCGTGAACGCGCTGCGCGATCCCGGCCGCGGCATGATCGTGATTACCCATTATCAGCGCCTGCTCGACCATATCGTGCCCGATGTGATCCACGTTCTGGCCGGCGGCCGCATCGTGAAGACCGGCGGGCGGGAGCTGGCGGGCGAGCTGGAGGCGTCGGGCTATGCCGCCTTCACCGGCCAGGCCGCGTGAGGGCTGCGGTCATGGCACTTGCACGCACCATCACCGCCACTCCGGCCGAGACGGCACTGGCCGACCGGCTGGCGGCCCATGGCGGCGCGACCCCGGGGATGCTGCCCCATCGCCGGGTCGAATCCTATCATTACACCGACCTGCGCACCCGGCTGACCGTCGTGCCCGACTGGGCGACGCTGTCCGAGCGCATCGCCGGTGCGCAAGCCCTGAAGCCGCTGGTGCCGGGGTCTGCCCGGCTGGCGCCGTCGGAATTCGGCTGGGTGCTGTCCCATGTGGTCAACGGCGTTGCCGTCGGCCCGGTCCCGGAGGGCGCGCTGCTGCCCGGCGGGCTTGCCGGCGAGGCCGATGATCCGCTGATCGTGCTCGGCCGTGCGCTTGCGACCGACGGGGCGGAAATCTCGGTGGCGCCGGGCATGACGCCCGGCAGCGTCATCGAGATCGCCCATGCGGTCTCGGCCGATGGCGCGCGGCTCTCCGCCCAGCGTCACCGGGTGACCGTGGGGCGCGGGGCGAGCGTCGTGTTCGTCGAGCATCATGGCGGCGCCGGCAGCCATCTCGCCTCCACCGTCATCGAGCTGGAAATCGGGGAAGGCGCCACCGTCACCTGGGTGAAGCTGCAGGATGCGGCGGCGGGGGCCACCCATTTCGGCTCGCTGGTCACGCGGCTGGCGGCCAATGCCCGGCTGGATCATCTGACGGTGACCACCGGCGGCAAGCTCGCCCGCTCCCAGGCCTTCGTGCGCTTTGAGGGCGCTGGTGCCCGGGCCGAATTCGATACCGCGACGCTTGCCCGCGATGGCGCCCACATCGACACCACCCTGGTGGTGGATCATGCGGTGCCCGAGGCGACCAGCGCCGAGCGCTTCCGCTCGGTGGTGGGCGAGAATGCGGCGGCGGTGGTGCAGGGGCGCATTCTGGTGCGGCCCGATGCCCAGAAGACCGACGCCCGCATGATGACGCGGGCGCTGCTGGTGGCCGACACGGCGGAATCCTTCGCCAAGCCGGAGCTGGAAATCTTCGCCGATGACGTCCAGTGCGCCCATGGCGCGGCCTCGGGCAAGCTGGATCAGGAGGCGGTATTCTACCTCCGCTCCCGCGGTGTGCCGCGCAAGGTCGCCGAGGCGATGATGGTGGAAGCCTTCCTCGTCGAGCCCATCGAGGGCGGCGACGTGGACGGTCAGGATCCGGTGCGGCAGGCGCTCGTCGCCCATCTGCGCACGGCGCTGCACGCAGGAGAGACGGCATGAGCACCCGGTTCGACGTCGAGAAGGTCCGGGCGGATTTCCCGATCCTCGGCCTTGAGGTCCATGGCAAGCCGCTGACCTATCTGGACAACGGCGCCTCGGCCCAGAAGCCGACGGCGGTGCTGGACCGCATGATGCACGCCTACACGGCCGAATATGCCAATGTGCACCGCGGCCTGCATTATCTCTCCAATCTGGCCACCGATGCCTATGAGGCCGCGCGCGAGAGCGTGCGCCGCTTCCTCAATGCCGGTTCGGTGGACGAGATCGTGTTCACGCGCTCCTCCACCGAGGCGCTGAACCTGCTCGCCGCCTCCTATGGCGGGCTGGTGCTGAAACCCGGCGATGAAGTGGTGATCTCCATCCTGGAGCATCACTCCAACATCGTGCCGTGGCACTTCCACCGCGAGCGCAATGGCGTGAAGATCGTGTGGGCGCCGGTGAAGGCCGACACCTCCTTCGATCTGGAAGCCTTCGAGGCGCTGCTGACGCCGCGCACGAAGATCGTCTCGATCACCCACATGTCCAACGTCACGGGCACCGTGGTTCCGATCCGCGAAGTCTGCGACATCGCGCATGCCCGCGGCATCAGGGTGTTCGTGGATGGCAGCCAGGGCGCGGTGCACCTGCCGGTGGACGTTCAGGCACTCGGCTGCGACGCCTATGTGATTACCGGCCACAAGCTCTATGGCCCGACCGGCATCGGGGCGCTGTGGGCGAAGCGCGAGCTGCTGGAAGAGATGCCGCCCTTCATGGGCGGCGGCGAGATGATCGAGACCGTCACCGAGGACGGCGTGATCTATGGCGGCATCCCGCAGAAGTTCGAGGCCGGCACGCCGCCGATCGTGCAGGCGATCGGGCTGGGTGCGGCGGTCGATTATCTCACCGGTCTCGGCCGGGAGGCGATCCTCGCCCACGAGGAGGATCTGCGCGACTATGCCCACGAGCGGCTCGGCGCCCTCAATTATGTGACGATCTACGGCACGGCCCCGGGCAAGGGCGCCATCCTCTCCTTCGAGCTTGCCGGGGCCCACGCCCATGATGTGGCCACCGTGCTCGATCGCGAGGGGGTGGCGGTGCGGGCCGGCACGCACTGTGCCCTGCCGCTCCTCACCCGTCTGGGCGTCTCGGCCACCTGCCGGGCCTCCTTCGGGCTCTACAATACCCGCGCCGAGGTCGACCGTCTGGCCGCGGCCATCGAGAAGGCGCATCGCTTCTTCGCCTGAGGCGGGGGGCAGCGAAGGAAAGGGTTCCCATTCATGGACCAGACCGGGGCGGTGAGCGACACGGAGACGGCAGCGACGGCTGCCAGCCCGGAAGTGCATGGCCACGCGCATGAAGCCGGCACCGGGCTCACCCCGGAGCCGGGCTCGGCCATCCCGCCGGAGGAGCTGCAGCGGCTCACCGACGACATCATCGCCGCGCTCAAGACCGTCTACGACCCGGAAATCCCCGCCGACATCTACGAACTCGGCCTCATCTACCGGATCGACGTGGACGACGACCGCACGGTGAAGATCCGCATGACCCTGACCGCCCCGGGCTGCCCTGTCGCCGGCGAAATGCCGGGCTGGGTGCAGAACGCCGTCAGCACCGTGGAAGGCGTCGGCGACGTCCAGGTCGAGATCGTCTTCGATCCGCCCTGGGAACAGAGCCGGATGTCCGACGAAGCCCGGGCGGCGCTGGACTGGTACTGAGGGCGATCCGTGCCCATGTTTCGGGGGCGTTGCCCCCGATGCCCCCGGCGGGAGGCACAGCCTCCCGCACCCTCCAGTTTCTTGCCGCTCTTTCGACGCCGACTGGCGTCGCGCGGAGCGGTCCGGGGCGGCGAACCCGCCGCACCGGGCGTCTAGCGGAGCGGAAGCCTGAGGGCCCGGATGGGCCCGCCGGCGACTGAGGCTCGGAAAAGAAGCGGAGGTCCGGAGGCCCCCCGGGGCTCCGGACGGGTTCGGGCGGCAGCCCACCATTGCGGTCTCCGCAGGGGTGTGGTTTGCTGGTGCGAATGAATTGCAGAAGGAGCGGCACGCATGGCGATCGCGCGCAAGAAGTTCGCGGTGATGACGCTGACGGATGCGGCGGCGGAGCGGATCCGCGAGATCGTGGACGACAGTGATCCGCCGATCCGGGGTCTGCGTGTCGGCATCCGCAAGGGCGGCTGTGCGGGCATGGAGTACACGGTGGATCCGGTGACCGAGCCGGACCCGATGGATGATGTGGTCGAGGACAAGGGCGCCCGGGTGTGGGTGGATCCCAAGGCGGTGCTGTTCCTGCTCGGCACCGAGATGGATTTCCACGCCGACAAGTTTGGTGCCACCTTCGAGTTCCACAATCCCAATCAGGTCTCGGCCTGCGGCTGCGGCGAGTCGGTCGAGCTTAAGGCGGCGACGCTGACGGAGTGACCGGCGCGACGCCGGCGTGTGGGGCAGGGGACGCTTTCCCCTCCCGGTTCCTTTTCGGGAGGCGGGAGCGGGCCTAGGCTGACGCGCCCCGCTGGCCTGCCGTCCTCTCCGGCCGGACCGGGGTTTCCCGGGCAGATGCCCCGACCCCGGTTGCCCCGAGATCTCATGTCCCCCAAGCGTCTTGGCTTCTTCACGCGCCTGCTCGATGACGTGCCCGCCATCGAGCGCTACCGAATTGCCGCCGACCAGCTCGGCCTTGCCGACCGGCTGGGATTCGACACCGCCTGGGTGGCGCAGCACCATTTTCATGCCGCCGAAGGCGGACTGCCGTCGCCCTTTCCCTTTCTCGCCCATGTCGCGGCGCGCACCCGCGGCATCCGGCTCGGCACCGGCGTCATCACCCTGCCGATGGAAAATCCGGTGCGGGTGGCGGAAGACGCGGCGGTGACGGACCTTCTGTCCAATGGCCGGCTGGAACTCGGCTTCGGCACCGGCGCGACGCCGGCCTCCTATCTCGCCTTCGGCATCGACCATTCCGGGCGCGGCGCCGTCCATGGCCGCAATCTGGCGACGGTGCGCGATGCCTTTGCCGGCCGGGCGCTGGGGCATGACGAGAACCGGCTCTATCCGGAAGCGCCATCGCTCGGCGACCGCATGTGGCAGGCGACCTTCTCGGTCGCCGGGGGCGAG
>JBBSSF010000051.1:0-12241 GCA_038242345.1 Hyphomicrobiales bacterium | reverse complement strand
ACCCTCTATCCGATGGTCCTGGAGGCGACGACCGGCGGCAAGATCTCCGTCGGGGCGCCCTTCTACGAGATCACCTTTGTGCCGCTGATGATTCCGGCGCTGCTGGCGGTGCCCGTCGGGCCGCTGCTGGCCTGGAAGCGGGGCGATCTGCTGGCCGTCGCCGAGCGTCTTTCGGCGGCCGCCGCAGTGGCGCTTGCGGCCATCGCCCTGGCCGCCTGGCTGCGCGGGGCGGATGGCATCCTGCCGGCGCTGGCCATCGGTCTGGCGGTCTGGCTGATGGCAGGGGCCGCCAGCGAAATCCTGCTGCGCGCCGGCCTGCCCCGTCAGCCGATCCGGATCGTGCTGCGCCGCCTCGTCGGTCTGCCACGTTCCGCCTGGGGCACGACGCTTGCCCATGCCGGTCTCGGCGTCTCGATCCTCGGTATCGCCTGCGCGTCCTTCTACGGCTCGGAGCGCATCCTTGCCATGAAGCCCGGCGAGACGACGGACCTCGCCGGCTATCACTTCACCTTCGAGGGGATCACGCCGCGTCAGGGCGGCACCTATCGCGAGGAGGTCGGCCGCTTCACGGTGACTGCCGATGGCCGGCCGATCACCGTGATCCAGCCCGCCAAGCGGCTCTATACCACCCGGCAGATGCCGACGTCCGAAGCCGGCATCGCGACCCGCGGCTTCTCCCAGCTCTATCTGAGCCTGGGCGATCGCCATCCCGATGGCTCCGTCGTCGTGCGCATCCATGTGAAGCCGCTCGTCACCCTGATCTGGATCGGCGGCGTGGTCATGGCGGCAGGGGCCGCTCTGTCGCTCGCCGACCGGCGGCTGCGGATCGGCGCACCAATGCGGGCGCGGCGCCCGCGGGAGGCGCGGGCATGAGCGCGGTGCGATTCCCGAAGGAGACCGGACGGGCGCTCCTGCTCGCCCTGATGCTCGGCGCCAGCGGACTGGTGGGGCCGGTGGCCCGGGCCGTGCAGCCCGATGAGATTCTCTCCGATCCGGCGGCGGAGGGCCGCGCGCGCGCTGTCCGGGCGGCTGCGCTGCATGGTCTGTCAGAACCAGTCCATCGATGATTCCGATGCGCCGCTCGCCCGGGACCTGCGCATTCTCGTGCGCGAGCGCATCGAGGCCGGCGACAGCGACGACCAGGTGATTACCTATCTCGTCTCCCGCTATGGCGAGTTCGTGCTGCTGAAGCCGGTCTTTGCGCTGCACAACCTGATTCTCTGGCTGGCGGCGCCGCTGGTGCTTCTGGCCGGCGGCTTTCTCGCCTGGCGGACCCTGCGCAGCCGCCCCGCCGCGCCGGCGCCGCTGACGCCCGAGGAGGAAGCCGAGATCGCCCGCGTGCTCGACGGCGGCCCGGATGGCGACGACGGCAAGGAAAAACCGGGCGCGCCGGGGCCGGCCGCCTGAGGGCGCCTGCCGGGGAATCGTCCAGTCAGCGCTGATTCCCTCTTTATTGCAGACCGTTAATCCGCCCCCTTCAGATTTCTCGCGCGCCGGCCCCAGATTACCGATTTGTCATTTTCCGGACAGCGGGCCGTAATCTGGGATCCGGCATAAACACCCTCGACGGACGGGACATGACGCGGCGCCGACGGCGCCGGCTCCCGTCCCCCGGTTTGAAGATCACATCGACGAGGGTGTCAGATGCCTTTCACTTCCCGCTCCGAGACCTCCCGGCGGACCCGCCCCAGCCGCTTCGGCCGCACGGCTCTGCTTGGCGGCGCGGTTTCGCTGGCGCTTGCCGGCGTCGTCGCGTCCGAGGTCGGGGCCTTCTCGTCTCCGGCGCTCGCCCAGGCCCCGGTGGTCGCCGCGCCGGTGCCGAACGCCCCGCAGACCTTTGCCGACATGGTCGAGGCCGTGCGCCCGGCCGTCGTCTCGATCCGCGTGAAGGCCGAGATCGACGAGGCCGATGACGAAAGCGGCGGCATGGGCGGCCTGATGCCCAACCTGCCGGAAGGCCATCCGCTGGAGCGCTTCTTCCGCCAGTTCGGCGATCGCGGCCCCGGTGGCCCGGAGCAGGGCAAGAAGCCCGGCAAGCATCAGTTCGCCATGGGCCAGGGCTCCGGCTTCATCATCTCCGCCGACGGCTATGTGGTGACCAACAACCACGTGGTCGACAAGGCGAGCGACGTGACCGTGACGCTGGATGACGGCACCGAATTCCCGGCCAAGGTCATCGGCACCGACGAGAAGACCGACGTCGCCCTGCTGAAGATCGACGCCAAGCGCAGCTTCCCGTTCGTGAAGTTCGCGGAAGAGGACGTGCGCGTCGGTGACTGGGTGGTGGCCGTCGGCAATCCGTTCGGTCTCGGCGGCACGGTGACCGCCGGTATCGTCTCGGCCCGGGGCCGCGAGATCGGCGCCGGCCCCTATGACGACTTCCTCCAGATCGACGCCTCGATCAACAAGGGCAACTCGGGCGGCCCGACCTTCAACCTGAAGGGCGACGTCGTCGGCATGAACACCGCGATCTATTCGCCCTCGGGCGGCTCGGTCAGCATCGGCTTCGCCATCCCGGCCCAGACGGTGGAAATGATCGTGGCCGACCTCAAGGAGGACGGCAAGGTCACCCGCGGCTGGCTCGGCGTGCAGATCCAGCCGGTGTCGAAGGAAATCGCCGACAGCCTCGGCCGCGGCGACAACACCAAGGGTGCCCTGGTCGCCATGGTGCAGGACGACAGCCCGGCCAAGAAGGCGGGCATCAAGTCCGGCGACGCGATCATCAGCCTGGACGGCAAGACCGTCGACAGCCCGCGTGACCTGTCGCGCAAGGTGGCCGGGGTCCAGCCGGGCAAGACGGCCGATCTCGGCGTGTGGCGGGATGGCAAGGAAGTCACCATCCCGGTGACCATCGGCGCCCTGCCGGCCACCCAGCAGGAGGCCAAGGCCGAGACCAAGGCCGGCGGCGCCAACCAGCTCACCCAGTTCGGGCTGAGCGTCGCCCCGGCCAAGGATGTCGGCGTGGACAGCGACGGTGTGGCCGTGGTCGAGGTCGATCCGGAAGGTCCGGCGGCCGAGAAGGGCGTGCAGGTCGGCGACGTGATCCTTGAGGTCGGCGGCAAGGCGGTAGCCAATGCCGCTGACGTGACGGCCGGTGTCGAGGCGGCCAAGGCCGACGGCCGCAAGGCGGTGCTGCTGCGCCTGAAGAGCGGCGACAATGTGCGCTTCCTGGCGCTGCCGGTCGGCAAGGCCTGACCGGCGGGAAAGGGGGCGGCGGTTCAGGCCGCCCCGGCGTCCTCGGGACGCCGAAATCTGCCAGCATCCGGACGGCAGGTTGCTCCGCGACCTGCCGTTTTCTTTAGAGCATTTTCCGCTCGCTCCGGCTCACGGGAAAACGCTCTAGGCTTTTGATTTTACGCATTTTCTTCGCGCGAGCCGGTATCCACTTCGCTTGAAAATGCTCTGGCGGAGGCTATCATGGGCGCCATGCGAATCCTGCTGATCGAAGATGACCGCGAGGCGGCCTCCTATCTGACCCGCGGACTGCGCGAGGCCGGCCATGTCGCCGACCACGCCGTGGACGGGGAGGAGGGCCTGCATCTCGCCCGCGAAGGCGGCTATGACGTGCTGATCGTCGACCGCATGCTGCCGCGCCGGGATGGTCTCTCGGTGATCGAGGCCCTGCGCTCGGCCGGCGACACCACGCCTGTGCTGATCCTCTCCGCCCTTGGCCAGGTGGACGACCGGGTGACCGGGCTGCGTGCCGGCGGTGACGACTATCTCGCCAAGCCCTATGCCTTCACCGAGCTGCTCGCCCGCATCGAGGCGCTCGCCCGCCGGCACCGGCCGGGGGATGTGGAGACCGTCTACCGGGTCGGCGATCTGGAGCTTGACCGTCTGGCCCACACCGTCATGCGGGCGGGGCGCTCGATTCCGCTGCAGCCGCGGGAATTCCGCCTGCTCGAATATCTCATGAAGCATGTCGGTCAGGTGGTGACCCGGACCATGCTCCTCGAAAATGTCTGGGACTATCACTTCGATCCCCAGACCAACGTCATCGACGTGCACATTTCCCGGCTGCGCTCCAAGATCGACAAGGGGTTCGACCGTCCGCTGCTGCACACCGTGCGCGGCGCCGGCTATACCATGCGCGACGATGCCCGCTGAGCCGGCCGCTCTCTCCCGCGCCGCGCGGCTATGGACCCGGTTCATCCGCACGACGGCGGTCAAGCTGTCCCTCGTCTACCTGGTGGTGTTTGCGGGCCTTGCCGTCTTCCTGATCGGCTACATCGCCTACAACACCAACGCGCTGCTCTCCTCCCAGCTCGACGAGACCATCGACGCGGAAATCCGCGGTCTTGCCGAACAGTATGAGGCCGGCGGCCTGCGCCGGCTGACCCGCGCCGTGGATGGCCGCGCCAATGTGCCGGGGGCGAGCCTCTATCTGCTGACCGATGTCTCCGGCAACCGGATCGCCGGCAATGTCGGCGACGTGCCGGCCAATGTGCTGCGCGCCGCCAGCGGCACGCCGGTGCCGGTGCCCTATCAGCGCTTCGCCATCGGCGAGGATGACCGTCCCAGCGAGGTGACCCGTCGCGCGTTGGTGCGGGTTTATGTGCTCCCCGGCGGTTTCCGTCTGCTGGTCGGCCGGGATCTGGCGGAACAGGAACGGTTCCGCACGGTGGTGCTGGAAGCGGTGCGGGTCTCGGTCGTCGTCGTCATCGTTCTGGCGCTGGCGACCTGGGTGTTCGTCAATCACCGGGTGCTGAAGCGCATCGACGGCATTGCCGAGGCGAGCCGGCGCATCATGGGCGGCAATCTTTCCGAACGCATTCCCGTTGCCGGATCCGGCGACGAGTTCGACCGGCTGGCCGAAAGCCTCAACGCCATGCTGGCGCGCATCGACGACCTGATGCGCGGACTGAAGGAAGTCTCCGACGACATCGCCCATGACCTGAAGACGCCGCTCAACCGGCTGCGCACCCGTCTGGAGACGGCGCTGCGCAGCGGCGCCACGGCCGATGACCTGCGCGGCGAGATCGGGGCGACCATCGAGGACTGCGACGCCCTCATCCGCACCTTCGACGCGCTGCTGCTCATCGCCCGGGCCGAGGCCAACGCCACCGCCACGGCCTTTTCGCCCGTCGATCTGGCCGATCTGGTCGCCGACATGGGCGAACTCTACGAGGCGGTGGCCGAGGACGAGGGCGTTGGTCTGACCGTCGCGGTGGAGCGGCCGGCGCCGGTCTCGGGAAATCGCGAGCTGCTCGGGCGCGTGGTCGCCAACCTGCTCGACAACGCGCTGAAATATGGCCGCCCGGAGACCGGCGCGGCGCAGATCTGCCTCACGCTGGCGCGGCGCGGACCGGAGGCGGAACTGACGGTGGCCGACAATGGCGCCGGCATTCCGGAGAGCGACCGGGCGCGGGTGATGCGCCGCTTCGTGCGGCTTGATTCCTCCCGCTCGGCGCCCGGCTCCGGGCTGGGGCTCAGCCTCGTCCAGGCGGTGGTGGCCATGCATGGCGGACGCATCGAGCTTGCCGATGCCGGGCCGGGGCTCGCGGTGCGTCTCTATCTCCCCTTGGCGACCCCGGGGCCGATGGCGCAGTCTTTCGAGACGCGATGACCGGGAGGGGCCACGGGGGGCCCCTTCGCGGAGGGCGCCCGGGACGGAGGTCTTCCTGCCGGGTGCCCGGTCCCGGCAAGAAGGATAGCGAGAGCCATGACCGAGGCCCATCTACCGCTCGCCGACCGCATCCGCCGGGCGCCGGTGCCGGATCCGGCACTTTCCGTCGACATGGTCGCGCGCATCCGCGAGGCGGCCGAGCCGGCCCTGCGGCTGCGGGAGGCGGTGGCGCGCGATGATGCCCGGCTGCTGACTTTCCTGGTCGGGGCCTTCACCAACGCGCCCTTTCTCAGGGACATCGGCCTTGCCGATCCGGTCCGGCTCGAACGGGTGCTGTTCTCCTCGCCCGAGGCGACCCTGCAGCGTCTGCTGTCATCCTGCTCCGAGCCGCGCGAGAGCGAGGCCGCGCTGATGACGGCGCTCCGGCGCATGAAGACCGAGGCGGCGCTTGCCATCGCGCTGGCCGATCTCGCCGGCGCCTGGCGGATGGACGATGTCACCTCGGCGCTCACCCATCTGGCCGATGCGGCGCTGTCCGCCGCCATCCGTTTTCTCGTCCGCGAGGGTGTCAATCGCGGCGACATCCGCGTGCCCGATCCCGACAAGCCGGAGGAGGGATGCGGCTATGTCGTTCTCGCCATGGGCAAGCACGGCGCCTACGAGCTGAACTATTCGAGCGATATCGACCTGATCGTGATCTATGACCGGGCGGTGGCGCAGCTGAAGGACCCGGATGCCGCCTCCAGTTATTTCGTGAAGCTGACCCGCCGTCTCGTGCGCATCATGCAGGAGCGCACCGCCGACGGCTATGTCTTCCGCACCGACCTGCGCCTGCGCCCTGACCCGGGGGCGACACCGGTGGCGATCTCCGTCGATGCGGCCCTCGTCTATTATGAGAGCCTCGGGCAGAACTGGGAGCGGGCCGCCCTCATCAAGGCGCGGCCGGCTGCCGGCGACATCGCCGTGGGCGAAGCCTTCCTGAAGGAGATCGTGCCCTTCATCTGGCGCAAGTCCTTCGACTACGCCGCCATTGCCGACGTGCATTCGATCAAGCGGCAGATCAATGCGGTGAAGGGCTTCGGCAAGATTGCGGTGGCCGGCCACAATGTGAAGCTCGGCCGCGGCGGCATCCGCGAGATCGAGTTCTTCGTCCAGACCCAGCAGCTGATTGCCGGCGGTCGCGATCCGGACCTGCGCGGCAAGGCGACCCTCGACATGCTGGCTGCCCTCCAGCGCAAGGGCTGGATCGACGCCACCGCGCGCGACGAGCTGGGCGAGGCCTATCGCTTCCTGCGCATGGTGGAGCACCGCATCCAGATGGTGCTCGACGAGCAGACCCACAGCCTGCCGAATGATGCCGCCGGGGTGGCCCGCATCGCCCGGCTGGCGGGCTTTGCCGACCCGGAGGCGTTCGGCACGGCGCTGCGCACCCGTCTGGAACGGGTGCAGACCCATTATATGCGGCTGTTCGAGAACGCGCCGACCCTGTCGGCGGCAACGGGCAATCTGGTGTTCTCCGGGGACGACGATGATCCCGAGACGCTGGAGACCCTCAGCCGCATGGGCTATGCCAAGCCGGCCGACGTCTCCCGCATCGTGCGCTCCTGGCACTATGGACGCTATCCTGCCATGCGCTCGGCCAAGGCGCGCGAGCGGCTGACGGAGATCGTGCCGCTGATCCTCGAAGCCTTCGCGCGCACGGACAATGCCGACCAGGCCATTCTGGCATTCGACAAGCTCTTGTCCCAGCTGCCGGCCGGGCTTCAGCTGTTCGCGATCCTGAAGTCCAATCCGGGCATCCTGAACTTCATCTCGGTGATCCTTGGGGCGGCGCCCCGGCTGGCGGACATAATCACCCGCCGGCCGCGGGTGGTGGACGCGCTGCTGGAGCCGGCCTTCTTCGGTCAGGTGCCGACCACGGCCGAGCTGGACCGCCGGCTGCGCCAGTCCCTGCGCGAGGCGCGGCGCTATGAAGAGGTGCTCGACCGGGCCCGCATCTTCGGACAGGAACAGGCCGTGCTGATCGGGGCGCGGGTGCTCACCGGCACCCTGTCACCGGCCGATGCCGGGGCGGCCTTTGCGGGGCTCGCCGACATTCTCGTGCGCGCCCTCATGGGGGCGGCCCTGTCGGAGCTGATCGAGCGTCATGGCTCCGTGCCCGGCGGGGCGGTGGCGGTCATCGCCATGGGCAAGCTCGGCGGCCGCGAGATGACCGCCGCATCGGATCTCGACCTGATCCTGCTCTATGACCATGATCCCGAGGCGACGGCCTCTGACGGCGCCAAGCCGATCGCACCCAGCGTCTATTATACCCGGCTGACCCAGCGGCTGGTGGCGGCGCTCTCGGCGCCGACAGCCGAGGGCGCCCTCTATGAGGTGGATTTCCGGCTGCGCCCCTCCGGTCAGGCGGGGCCGCTTGCCACCCGCATCAGCGCCTTCGAGGCCTATCAGGACAATGACGCCTGGACCTGGGAGCACATGGCGCTGACCCGGGCCCGGCTGATTGCCGGCGATCCGGCCCTCATCGCCCGGGCGAAGGTGGCCATCCGCAAGGCCCTGACCCGGGCGCGGGACCCGAAGAAGCTGGCCGCCGAGGTGGCGGACATGCGCGCCCGGATCGAGGCCGAGAAGGGGTCGAAGGACCCCTGGGACCTGAAGCAGGTGGCCGGCGGTCTGGTCGATCTGGAGTTCATCGCCCAGTTCCTGCAACTGCGCCACGGGGCCGACGCGCCGGACATTCTGCACCCCACCACCGCGACGGTGCTGCGCACCGCGGCCCGCCGCGGCTTCCTGCCCCTGCGCGAGGCGGAAATCCTGCTGCCGGCGGCCGATCTCTATCATGAGCTGACCCAGGTCATGCGGCTGGCCGTCAACGGACCGTTCAATCCGCTGGAGGCGCCGCGCGGGGTGCAGCGGCTGATCTGCGAGGCGGCCGGTCTGCCGGAAGTCTCCCGGGTGGCGGATCATCTGCGCACGCTTCAGGCCGAGGTGCGCAGCAGCTTCGAGCGCGTGGTCGGCCCGGTGGTGCGGCAGGCGCAGGGCGAGCGCACGACGACGGGCGGTTGACAGGCGCGGCGGATTGGCGGCTCATGCGCCACCGTTCCCGACCCGGCGGAGCCGGCTCCCTCCGGCTTCCGCCCTTCCCGGAGCCATCTGCCGATGTCCTATGTTCCGCCCGCTGCCAAGCCCGAACTCCTCGCCTATCTGAAGACGCGGCGGTCGATCCCGGTTCTCCAGCTTGCCGGGCCTGCCCCGGAGGGCGCCGTTCTCGACGATATCCTGAAGATCGGTGCCCGGGTGCCCGATCATGGCAAGCTGGCGCCCTGGCGCTTCATCCTCTATCGCGGTGCCGGTGCGGTTGCCGCCGGCGAGAAGCTCAAGGCTCTGCGCTTCGCACGCGAGCCCGAGCTGGCCGCCCAGCTTCAGGAAGCCGAGCGCACGCGCTTCACCCGCGCGCCCCTCGTCATCGGCGTCATCAGCCGCGCCGCTCCCCATGTGAAGATCCCGGTGTGGGAGCAGGAGCTGTCCGCCGGTGCGGTCTGCCTCAACCTGCTGCACGCCATTTTCGCCTCGGGCTTTGCCGGCATCTGGCTGTCGGAATGGCCGGTGTTCGATGCCGAGGCGTCGGCGCTGCTGGGCGCGAAGGAGGGCGAGCGCTTTGCCGGCTTCCTCCATGTCGGCACGCCAACCGAGCCGCCCTTTGAACGCGAGCGGCCGGACATGGCCAGGATCGTCACCGAATATGAAGGCTGAGGCCTGACGGGGCAGGGACCGGGACGCCTGGAAAGGCCCCGGTTCCGCTTCGCTCAGTAGCGGAACTGCTCGGTGAGGATGCGCTCGTCCCAAGAGTGATCCGGATCGAACATGATGATCGAGCGGGCCGTCTGGTCCTGCTCGATCCTGACGGTGGCGACAGAGCGGATTTCCACATGATCGGCGGCGGCAGCGACCGGCCGCTTGTCGATCTCCAGCACGTCGATGCGCACCCGGACGTGGTTGGGCAGCAGCGCGCCGCGCCAGCGCCGCGGCCGGAAGGCGCTGATCGGGGTCAGCGCCAGCAGCGGCGAGTTCATCGGCAGGATCGGTCCGTGGGCCGAGAGATTGTAGGCCGTGGAGCCGGCCGGCGTCGCCAGCAGCACGCCGTCGCAGATGAGTTCGTCCAGACGCGGAATGTCGTCGATGGTGACGCGCAGCTTCGCCGCCTGATGGGTCTGGCGCAGGAACGAGACCTCGTTGATGGCGCGGGCCGTGTGATGGGCGCCATAGCGGTCGATCGCCTGCATGTGCAGGGGCCGCAGCTCGCGCTTCTCGGCCCGGACCAGCCGCTCGATGAGATCGCTCTCGCGGAACTCGTTCATCAGGAAGCCGACAGAGCCCCGGTTCATGCCATAGACCGGCTTGCCGGTGTCCATGAAGCGGTGCAGCGTCTGCAGCATCAGGCCGTCGCCGCCAAGGGCCACGATCACATCGGCATCGGCCGGATCGCTGTTGCCATAGAGCTGGGCGAGGCGGCGGCGCGCGATATGGGCCTCCTCCGTCGCACTGGCAACGAAAGCGATCGTCTCGATCTTCTCCGGCACGGAACGATTCCCCGTTTTCCTCGGTGCTGGTCCGAGGGCTTAGAGCATCTTCAAGCGAAGTGGTTACCGGTTCGCGTGAAGAAAATGCGTAAGATCAAAATCCTGGAGCGTTTTCCGGTGAGCCGGAGCGAACGGAAAATGCTCTACCATGGCGGACGCCCCGGACACCAGAGCGCGGGCACCGGGAGTGTCCGCGCAGGCGGCGCAAAGGTCAGCGCGCGGGCGTGACCGCGAGCCGGCCGGTTGCCCCGCGGGCAATCCGGTCGGGATCATACATGTCCTCCATGACGGGACCGGGACGGACGAAATCTCCCGGGGTCACGGCGCGCACCATGTAGGCGACCGTGAGGCCGGTCAGCATCGCATCGCTCTCGCTGAAGGCGACCGCGAACCGGTCATCGCGGAACTCCACATGCTCCGGCTGGAAATCGGCGGTCAGCCACGGGAAGGCCGCCAGATCGCCGGAGCGGACCAGAGCCGGATTCTCGATCTCGAAGCCGGCCGGCAGCAGGTCGACCGCGATCAGCCGCCCGTTGCCGGGTTCTGCCGCCCCCAGGGTGAGCACGACGACAAGGCGGTCATTCTGGGCGGCGGTTGCCGGATCGGCCGCGGAGCCGTCGAGCCGGTAGACCTTGCGGTCGATGCTGAGGCCGGCGGAAACCGGCGGCAGCGGGCGCTCCGGCAGGCCCTCGGCCGTCAGCGCCACGAAGGCGCTGTCCGTGCCGCGGTTGACGATTTCCAGCGGCCGGGCGAGATCCGTCGCGTCGAGACGGCGGAAGAAGGGAGCGCTTGCCGGCTGGCCATCCACGCCGAGGGCGAGCCCCGCCCCCGGCCGGTTCAGCGCCTCGGCGGCCAGCACCAGCCAGGCGGCCTCCTGGGTGGTGGGGGCGGCATCGGCTTCCAGAACCTGCTGCACCGCCCGGGCGACCGGAGGCAGGGCGGCGGCGGCGACGCCGGATTCGGCGGCCAGCGTCAGCATGGCGGCACCGTCGCGCAGCGGCGTGCCGAAATCGGCCCCGCCACGCACGGCATCGCCGGAGGAGAGCGCGGCCGTCAAGGTGTCGGCCGCCACCCGGAACACCTTTTCCGACCGGGTCCGGTCGCCGGAGAAGGCGAGCGCGGCGCCGACCTGGGCCTGGGCGAGGCCGGAGCCGAAATCGGCCAGCCGGTCATCGGCGAAATAGCGCAGGTCGCCGATGGAGGCCTCGCCGGCGCGCGCCAGAACATAGATGCCGTAGGCCACATCCTCGCCGCCACCGGCCTCGAAGGAGGCATTGGCCGAGAGGTCGTTGCGCAGCCGGTCGAGGGCCAGACGCCAGGCGCTGTCAGGCACGCGCATCCCCTTGTCCCGGGCGCGGCCGAGGAAATCGGCGACATAGGCCGTCAGCCAGGGATCATCGCCAAAGGGCGACCACAGGCCGAAGGAGCCGCTGGCCGACTGATATTGCAGCACCTTGGTGATTGCCTGCTCGATGCGGGCGGTCATGTCCGGTCCGGGCGCAAGACCGAGGTCCGCGGCGAGATCACCCGCATAGAGGAGGGGCAGGGCGCGGCTGACGATCTGCTCGGCGCAGCCGAACGGATAGCGGTCGAGACCGGCCAGCAGCCCGACGGGATCGATGCCGATCACCGGCGAGATCGAGACCGAGAGCCGGCCCGATCCGGGGACGAAGCCATCCATGCGGTCGGCAGCAAGGGTGAGGCGTTCGCCGGGTGCCAGCGCCTGAAGCCCGCGCAGGGTCACCGGCGGGCTCGCCGGGCGCACGGCCAGACTGCGGCTGCGCCCGATCGGATCGCCGCCATCGGGCGGCGTCAGGGTGAGGGTCAGCCGGGCAAGACCCGGATCGCCGCCGGTCAGCCCCACCTCCACGGCGGCGCGGCCGCTCTTGTCGAGGCTGATGCTGGCCGGCACCCGGGTGAGGGTCACCGGCCCCTCGCCCGTCAGCGACAGGCCATAGCGGCCGGCAACGCCGTCCACATTGTCGAAATCGATGCGCAGGCGGGCGGCATCGCCGGGGGCGAGGAAACGCGGCATGGCCGTGGTGATGACCACGGGATCGCGCACGATGGTCTCGGCCTCGGCATTGCCGATCTT
>JBBSSF010000050.1:0-12266 GCA_038242345.1 Hyphomicrobiales bacterium | reverse complement strand
CCTGCCCGATGTCTATGTCACCTGCGATGTCTGCAAGGGCAAGCGCTACACTCGCGAAACCCTGGAGGTGCAGTTCAAGGGCCGCTCGATTGCCGATGTCCTCGACATGACGGTGGACGAGGGCGTGATCTTCTTCGATGCCGTGCCTGTCGTGCGGGAAAAACTGGAGACCCTGTCGCGGGTCGGCCTCGGCTATGTGAAGATCGGGCAGCAGGCGACGACGCTTTCGGGCGGCGAGGCCCAGCGCATCAAGCTGGCCAAGGAACTGTCGCGCCGGGCCACCGGCCGCACCCTCTACATCCTCGACGAGCCGACCACCGGCCTGCACTTCCACGACGTCGCCAAGCTCCTGGAAGTGCTGCACGAACTGGTCGACCAGGGCAATACGGTCGTCATCATCGAGCACAATCTCGAAGTCATCAAGACCGCGGACTGGATCGTGGATCTCGGCCCCGAGGGCGGCGATGGCGGCGGCGAGATCGTCGCTACCGGCACGCCGGAAGAGATCGTCAAGGTCGGCCGCAGCTATACCGGCCGCTATCTGGCCGACCTCCTCGTCCGCCATCCGCCGAAGAAGGCGGGGCGCAAGAAGGCCGACGCGGCGGAGTGATACCAAAGATCCTCGAAGAGGACTCTTTGGTATTCCGATGCAGATTTCTCATGTCCTTGGGGCATATGAGAAATCTGCTGCCCTTCAGGCGCCAAGGTGCGGTCAGCACGTCGTGCGGCTGGTATGATCCCGGCCGGAGCGGACGGAGCCCGCTCCGGCAGCAGGCGGCGGGGTCCGGTCTCCGGCCGGCGGGAGGGGAGCCAACGGGAGAGGGGCAACCGCCCAGGCCGGTGGCGATCGCCTCCCAATTCCGCCGCCCTCGGGCTGACCGAGCGGGAAGCCGGGGGGCGCGGCCGGGAGGGCCGCGGCTCCGGCTCCGGAGTGTCCGGCGTCAGCCGTTGCCGCCGATGCGGGCCAGCAGCGCCGTGGTCGGATAGCCGTCCGGGGGCAGGCCGACCGACTTCTGGTAGGCGCGGATCGCGTCCCGGGTATCGGGGCCGATCTTGCCGTCGACATGGCCGCTGCGCGGCAGGAAGCCGGTGGCCATCAGGCGCTGCTGCAGCTCCTCGACCTGGGTCTTGGACAGCGGCTTGTCGTTGACCGGCCACGGCTGGACAAACGGCCCGCCGCCGTGCAGCCGGTCGGCAAGATGGCCGACGCCCATCGCATAGGACGTGGCGTTGTTGTACTTCTTGATGACGAAGAAGTTCGGCAGCATCAGGAAGGCCGGACCGCGCGCGCCGGCCGGCAGGAACAGGGTTCCCATGTCGCTGCCGCGCGGAAACTGCTTTCCACCAACCCGGCGGACGCCATACTTGTAGGCCCATTCGCTGACCGGGCGGGCAGTCTTCTCGTCGGCCAGAGCATAATTGAAGCCCCTGGGCAGAACGACTTCATAGCCCCAGGTCTCGCCGGCGCGCCAGCCGGACTTCTTCAGATAGTTGGCGGTGGAGGCCAGCGCATCGGGCACCGAGCCCCAGATGTTGCGATGGCCATCGCCATCGGCATCCACGGCATAGGCGAGGAAGGTGGTCGGGATGAACTGGGTGTGCCCCATGGCACCGGCCCACGATCCCGTCATGCCGCGCGGACTGATGTCATGGGACTGCAGGATCCGGAGCGCGGCAATGAGCTGCTCCTGCCCGAACTTCTGCAGCCGTCCGCCATCATAGGCGAGCGTTGCCAGCGAGCGGATGGTGGACTTCACGATTTTCGGATTGTCGAGAATGGAGCCATAGGACGACTCCATGCCCCAGATCGCCACCACGATCTCCCGGTCGACGCCATAGCTGGCCTCGATGCGGTCGAGCCAGGGCTTCCACTCGGCCAGCTTCTTGCGGCCATTGTCGATGCGGCTCTGGGAGGCGGCGCCCTCCAGATACTCCCAGATCGGCTTGGTGAACTCGGGCTGGAAGGCCGCCGCCTTCAGCACCGACGGATCCGGCGTGACGCCGCTCATGGCCGCATCATAGGTGGCGCGCGAGATTCCCGCCGCCCGGGCCTGGGGCCAGAAGCCCTGCACCCAGCGATCAAACGACGCATCGGCCAGAGCGACCGACGGCAGTGGCAATAATGTCACGAGCCCCAGAAACACCATGAGCGACAGGCGCCACACGGAAATAATGCAGGGCCATATTGTACGCCCTGCCGGAGCGGAAATCGGGGTCCGAAGGGCGTGCGGCATGGGGGACATCCTCATGTCGACCTCGTCTGGTTCGTGTCCGGAGCGCTTTCCCCGGGGCTGCCGAGCGGAACGCAACAGGTGCGCGCGATCAGCATTTCCACGGAGACACAAGCGATTGCGCCCACCCGGCGCCTGCCGGGCAGCGGCCCGGACGGGAGATCTCTCTCAAGAGATTCACACTGACGGCACATGGTTAACCAATCGTTGCACGCATGACGGTATTGCTGCACCGCAGCATTTGCCCTACCCGAATTGTCTATTCCTTGTGCAGGCGCGAAGAGCCTCCTCGCGTTGCGACGGCGGCCCGAGAGGCGTAGGGTCCTCGGTGTGAGCCCATTCACCCGGCGCAGAGGAAGCCCCCTCCCCCCGCCGCGGTCAGAGGTGGAGATCAGGTGGAATGACGAGTGGCGCGGGTCTTCTCAAGAGCGAGGCCTATTCGACGAGTGCATCGGATGCCGACGCGGCGTCCTGGCTCGAGTCCGCCCGGCGGACGGTCGAGACCGAAATCGCGGGCATGCGCGCCCTGCATGCCGCCCTTGGCAACGGCCTGGGCGCTCCCTTCTCGGAAGCCGTCCGCATCCTGAGCACTATCTCCGGCCGCGTGATCGTGACCGGCATCGGCAAGAGCGGCCATATCGGCTCCAAGCTCGCTGCCACCTTCGCCTCCACCGGCACCCCGGCCCAGTTCGTGCACGCCACCGAGGCGAGCCATGGCGACCTGGGCATGATTACGGCGAACGACGCGATCCTGGCGCTGTCCTGGTCCGGCGAGACCCAGGAGCTCGGCTCCATCATCAACTATTCCAAGCGCTTCCGCGTTCCGCTGGTGTCGATCACCTCGCGGACCGACAGCGCCCTCGGCAAGGCCTCCACCGTCGTCCTCAAGCTGCCGAAGGTGGACGAGGCCTGCCCGCACGGTCTGGCGCCGACCACCTCCACGGTGCTTCAGCTCTCCGTCGGCGATGCCCTCGCCGTCGCCCTGCTGGAAGCCCGCGGCTTCACTGCGGCGGACTTCAAGGTCTTCCATCCGGGCGGCAAGCTCGGCGCCACCCTCCAGTATGTCCGCGACGTGATGCACGGCCGCGAGCGCATGCCGGTGGCCCCGGTCGGCACCCGCATGGACGAGGCCATCCTCATCATCTCCGGCAAGGGCTTCGGCTGCCTCGGCGTGACCGACGAGCTCGGCAACCTCGTCGGCATGATCACCGACGGCGACCTGCGCCGCCATCTGTCCCAGAGCCTTCTGTCCCAGAAGGTCGAGGACGTGATGAGCACCAACCCGCGCACCCTGCGGCCCGACGTGATGGCCTCCGAGGCGCTGGAGCGGCTGAACGCCAATGCGGTCAACGCGATCTTCGTGGTCGAGGACCGCCGCCCGATCGGCATCCTGAACGTCCACGACCTGCTGCGCGTCGGCGTCGCCTGATCGACGTGTCCCGACAGGACCTTCCCGTCATTCTTCCCGCCGCCAGCGTGGTGGCGGGAAGCCCGGCGCTTGACGAGGCCGTCGCGGTGCTTGCCGCGGGCGGCCTTGTCGCGTTGCCGACGGAGACCGTCTACGGCCTCGCGGCCGACGCCACCTCGGATGCGGCGGTGGCCCGCATCTATGCCGCCAAGGGGCGGCCCGGCACCAACCCGCTGATTTCCCATGTCGAGAGCCTGGCTGCCGCCGAACGCCACGGGCAGTTCGACGCCACAGCCCGCGCGCTGGCGGAGGCCTTCTGGCCCGGCCCCCTCACCCTGGTGGTGCCGCGCGCGCCGGGATCGCCGGTGGCCGGGCGCACCACGGCGGGCCTTGCCACCCTCGCGCTGCGGGTGCCGGCCAGCGACTGCATGCGGCTGATCGCGGCTACCCTCGGCCGGCCGCTCGCCGCCCCCAGCGCCAACCGATCCGGGCGTGTCAGCCCCACCACCGCCGCCGATGTGGTCGCCGATCTCGGCAGCCGGGTCTCGCTGGTCATTGATGGCGGCCCGTGCCGGGTGGGCGTCGAGTCCACCATTGTCGGCTGTTTCGGCCCCGAGCCGAACCTGCTGCGCCCCGGCGGCACCACGGTGGAGGCCATCGAGGCCGTTCTCGGCCGGCCGCTGCTGCGCCCCGAGCTTGATGCCGCCCGGCCCTCGGCCCCCGGCCAGCTCCTCTCCCATTATGCCCCGCGCGCGGCCGTGCGGCTGGACGCCACAGCCGTTCTGCCCGGCGAGGCGCTGCTGGCCTTCGGGCCGGATCCCCTGCCCGGCGCGGAGCAGGCGGTGGCGACCCTGAACCTCTCCCCCGCCGGCGATCTCGCCGAGGCCGCGGCGCACCTGTTCACCATGCTGCGCGTCCTCGACCGCTCCGGCGCCGCCGTGATCGCCGTCGCGCCCCTGCCCCATGACGGACTCGGTCTGGCGATCGCCGACCGGCTCTCCCGCGCCGCCGCCCCCCGTCCGCCGGTCCCCACCGCAGACTGACCGGGGCCGTCCCCGGGCGGCTTCCGGACAGGACAATTCCGGGTGCCAGCCCCCCTTCATCACAGCCTCTTGCGAACCGCTTCCGGATTTGACCCGGCGCATTGACGCGCCCTGCGGATGTGCCCGTGATGGGCAGCGGGGCCGATGCGCGACGGGGGCGATTCAGCGCCGGTCCCGCAAGCGGGGCTCCGTCACATGATCCATGCGGGCGGAGCCGGATGGTCTCGTCACCCTGTCCGGCCCGGCCGGGCGCGGCGGTGCGATGTCGCGCCGGAGACGGGACGGCCGCAGGCCGGCGGGCGCGAGCCGGTGCCCGCTTCAATCCAGACAAGAAACGGCGACCCGGGAGGACTGGCGACTTGACGACCCTTCTCTTGCAGCATCCGGCCTTTCTGGCGCACGCCGCCCCGCTTGGTCATCCCGAGCGGCCGGACCGGGTACGGGTGGTGGATCGCATCCTCGAACACGAGCGCTTCCAGGATCTCGCCCGCGAGGGCGCGCCGGTGGGCGAGGCCGAAATGGTGCTCCGCGTTCATCCGGCCTCGCATTATTCCTTCATCGAGAAGCTCACGCCGCGGCAGGGGCTGCGCTCGCTGGATGATGACACCACCCTTTCGCCCGGCTCCTTCGAGGCGGCGATGCGGGCGGTCGGCGCCTCGGCCCGCGCCGTGGACGAGGTGATGACGGGCAAGGTGCAGAATGCCTTCTGCGCCATCCGCCCGCCCGGCCACCATGCCGAAACCGCCAAGGCCATGGGCTTCTGCTTCTTCAACAATGCGGCCGTCGCGGCCCGCCATGCCCAGGCCGTGCACGGCGCCGAGCGGGTGGCCATCGTCGATTTCGACGTCCACCATGGCAACGGCACCCAGCAGATCTTCTGGAACGACCCGACGGTGCTCTACGCCTCCACCCACCAGATGCCGCTCTTTCCCCATACCGGCGAGCTGAGCGAGACCGGGGCCGGCAACATCTTCAACGCGCCGCTGAGGGCCGGGGATGACGGCTCGGTGTTCCAGGAGGCCATGGAGACGCGCATCCTGCCGGCCCTCGACAATTTCCGGCCGGATCTCGTCATCATCTCCGCCGGCTTCGACGCCCATCACCGCGACCCGCTCGGCGAACTGAAGTTCACCGAGGCGGATTTCGCCTGGGCCACCCGCAAGCTGATGGATGTCGCCGAACGCTCGTGCAACGGCCGGGTCGTCTCGGTGATGGAAGGCGGCTACGATCTTGAAGGGCTGGCCCGCTCGGTCGCCGCCCATGTCATGACCCTGATGTCCTGACGCTGATGTCCTGATCCCGCTCCGCCCGGGGGGCACCCCCCGGGCCCGGTGTCTCTTCCACGCGCCAGCGCATGGCAATAGGCCCCCGTCCCTTGCGAAGACGCATCGTCTTCCCGCGGGCCGGTTTCGTGCGTCTGTCACGCCGGAGATCCCGGAAAGGCGTCCTTCGGCAGTCCGAGGCAGATTTGCCAAGCCCCGGGGACCGGGCCGGATGAGAAATCTGCTGCCGGTCAGGCGCCGGGGATCAGCCGTCGGTCTTGCGGAACAGGATGTCGGTGGTGGTCACCGTCGCCTCGCCGACACGGTCGCGCACCTGGATCTGCATCCGGCCATTGCCGTCATTGCGGATGAAGAGGGCGGCGGTGGTGTCACCGTTCACCGGCTTCGGCCAGGTGATGGTGAGGACGAGGGTATCGCCCTCGCGCCGGCCGGAGAGGGCTGCCGGACCCACCTTCGCGCCGATATAGGTGCCCTTGTAGAGACCGGTTGCAGGATCGAACACCAGATGGGCACCGATGTCCCGGGTGAACAGCAGGGCGGCCCGGCAGCTGCCGTCGAGCGCGATCCGGTTGCCGTCGCGGTTCTGGACGATGGCGCAGTTGACCGTCCACGGACTGCCCTCGGCGGTGCGGCGCACCTGACCGGTGCCATTCCAGGCGGCGGTGAAGCGGCCGAGATAGCCCTCCTCCATGTCGCCCCGGGCCGCGATCGCGGCGGTTGCCGTCGCCAGTCCGCCCGAGATGGCCAGGGCGGCCACGAACCGCGCGAGATGTATGCGAGTGCCCATCTGTCTCTCCCCCTGCCGCGGCTGCCCCCTGTCGATCTTTCATGCCAGAGCCCCCCGAAAAGATGGCTTTGGCAACCATTCCAAAGATCCTCGAAGAGGACTCTTTGGTATGAGAAATCCGCTGTTCTTCAAGCGCGCGGGTGCGGCCGGCGCGTCGTGCGCCCGGTGCCAGAGTGCACCTGTCCGTGCCGGTCTTCAACCGGCTCATGATCTCCCGGCCGGGACCGGCACATCCGGGGAGCGGACAGGCTTCCGGGGAACCGATCCCGGGCCGCCGCCGTTCAGATTTGCGAGAACCGGTCCCCCGCGACCCCCGACCTCAGGAGGCCCACGAGATGACCATTCTGGAAATCGCGTTCACCGACGTCCACTGGGACACCCTGGAGGCCATCGCCTCCGGCGACCGCACCATCCGCATCGATGGCCCCGCCCTCGCCGTGCTTCTGGAGCGCGGCTATGTCGAGATGGCCGAGGATGGCCCCATCGCGACGCCCCTCGGCCGCGCCCGCTTCGCGGCCCGGTTCGTGACCTGATACCAGCCGCACGAAGTGCTGACCGCACCTTAGCGCCTGAAGGGCAGCCGATTTCTCATATGCCCCAAGGACATGAGAAATCTGCACCGGAATACCAAAGAGTCCTTTTCGAGGATCTTTGGTATGACGCGCACCGGGCGGGCGCTCAGGCCCGCTCGAACAGCGCCCGGGCGGCGGCCAGTGCCTCGGGCGTATCGACATCGAGCCCGGCCGCCGGCCCGATCTCCACATCCACCACGGCCTCGGGAGCCGCCTCGCACAGGGCGCGGCCCCCCAGGTCCCCCGTGATGGCCGAGAGGTCGGCAAAGACGCGCCGCGACCACAGCACCGGCTTGCCCCGCCGCCCGCCGCTGGCCGCCCGCACGATGAGAGCGCCGCGGGCGGGATCGAAGGCGGCAATCAGCCGGTCGATGCTGCCGGCATCCACCGCCGGCATGTCGGCCAGAAGCACGATCGCCGCGTCCGCCGCCGCCGGCACCGCGCCGAGACCGGCGGCAAGCGAGGTGGACAGCCCGTCGGCGAAGTCCGGATTGTGCACCCGGACGATGTCGAGCCCGTCAAGGGCCGCGGCCACCGCATCCCCCATGTGACCGGTGACGACGATCACCGGACGGGCCCGCGAGGCCAGCGCGGCTTCGGCCGCCCGGCGCACCAGCGCCTTGCCATCGAAGGTCTCCAGGAGCTTGTTCGGTCCGCCCATGCGGCTGGAGCGGCCGGCGGCCAGCACGATGGCCGCCACCGACGGCGCCGGACCGGGATCCGGCTCGGGCGCGGAGCGCGGCTGCGGCCGCGACGGAATTTCCATGAGCAGCCCCCCGACGCCCAGGCCGGCAATATCGTCTCCGCTGACGGGAATCCCGGCCAAGAGCCGGCCGAGCACCCAGTCGAAGCCATTTTCCTTGGGGCTTCGGGCACAGCCGGGCGCGCCCAGCACCGGCACTCCCTCAAGATCGGCCAGAAGCAGCAGGTTGCCTGGATCCACCGGCATGCCGAAGCGCAGCACCTCGCCGCCTGCCGCCCGGATGCCCTCGGGCAGGATGTCGGCCGCATCCACCACGGCCGAGGCCCCGAACAGCACGATCAGTTCCGCCCCCGCCGCCCGCAGCCGCAGGATCGCCGCCGCCACCGCGTCCGCCCGGTGCGGCACCCGCTCCTCGGCAAGGATCGCCGCCCCTGCCGGCGCCAGCCGGCCGGCAAGCACGGACAGGGTCTTGTCGACGGTCGCCATCTTCAGGGACGGCAGCAGGGTGGAGACGACGCCGACCCGGCTGATCTGCCAGGGCGCGATCCGGAGCGGACAGCCGGCCACCGCAGCATCCGCCGCCGCCACCGCCGCGCCGGGCACGGCGAAGGGAATGATCTTGACGGTCGCCACCATCTGCCCGGCCCGCACCGGCGCAAAGGCCGGCAGGGTCGCGAGGGTGATCGCCGGGTCCACCCGGTTGAAACGGTCGACCATCTCGCGCTCGACGCGGAAGATGCCGTCGCTGCCGGCAAAGAGATTGGTGCGGCCGGTGAAGGCCGGCTCCGCCACCACGCCGGGGCCGGCAATCGCCGCGGCCAGCCGCGCCGCCGCTTCATCCTCGGAGAGATCCCCGGGCTCGCCGCGGGCGACGATCACGCTGTCGATGCCGCAGGCGACCAGCCGGGCGCAGTGCTGGGCGGTCAGCCGGGTGCCCTTCTTCAGCACGCCATCGCCCACCCGGGTGCCATGGGCCAGCACGCTGCCCGCCGCCCCGGCGACGGGAACCGGGCCGAACTTCATGCTGCTGCCGGGGCCGCCGTCCCCGCTCCCCTCAGGGCGCCGATGACTTCGGCCAGGATGGAGACTGCGATTTCCGCCGGGCTGGCCGCGCCGATGGCAAGCCCGATCGGAGCGCGGATGCGGCCGATCTGCTCCGGCGGCAGCCCGAGGGCGGTCAGCCGCTCCACCCGGCGGGCATGGGTCTTCCGGCTGCCGAGCGCGCCGACATAGAAGCAGCCGGCGGCAAGAGCTGCCGTCAGCGCCGGCTCGTCGATCTTGGGATCATGGGTGAGGGCGGCCAGCCCCGTCCACGGATCAAGGCCGAGGCCCGGCAGGGCGACATCCGGCCATTCGGCAATCAGGCGCACGCCGGGAAAGCGCTCCGGCGTGGCAAAGGCGGTGCGCGGATCGACAAGGGTGATGTCGAAGCCGGCAAGGCGGGCCATGGGCGCGAGCGCCTGGGAAATATGCACCGCCCCCACCACCACGAGACGCGGCGGCGGCAGGTGGACGCCGAGAAAGGCCGTGCGGCCATCGGCAGCCGTCACCAGACCCGACTGGCCGGAGCGGAAGCGGCGCGCGATCTCGGCGGCGAAGGGATCGCCGGCCAGATCCGCGTCCGGATGCACCAGCCGCGCGGCGCCGGTCTCGGGATCGCTCACCACGATCACCGCCCGGCGGGCGGCGCGGTCGGCATTGAGGGCGGCGAGAAGGGCGAAATCCATGAAAGCCTCGGGGGAAAGGCGGGCGCGGGAGAACCCCGGACGCGACGGAAGAAGGAGAGGCAGGACGGACGGCGCGGAGGAACGGACGCCGAGGACCGCGGCACCCGGGTCAGGCCGGCGTCACCGGCTCGACATGCACGCGGATCCGCCCGCCGCACGACAGCCCCACCCGCCAGGCGGTCTCGTCGGCGACGCCGAAGGTGAGGGTCCGGGCACGGCCGTCCTCGATCACCTCCAGCGCCTCGGTGACAACCGCCCCCTCGACGCAGCCGCCGGAGACCGAGCCCTCGAAATTGCCATCGCCATCGATGACCAGATGGCTGCCGACCGGGCGCGGCGCCGAGCCCCAGGTTTCCACCACGGTGGCAAGCGCCACCTGACGGCCGGCGCGCACCCAGCGTTCGGCGAGCGCCAGCGGATCGGCCGGCGGAACGGCGGACAGATCTTCGGACGGCATGACGGGGCCCTCGCGCGCGGACGGAACTTCAGCCGGCGATACTAGGCCCGGCCTTCCCGCGGGCCAAGCCCGGCGGCGCCCGAACGCAGGAGCATGGGGACCCGGCCAAACGCCCGGACCGGCGATCCCGGGCCGGAGGCCGGAGGCGCAGACCGCAGCGCGTCCCCGAAAGAGGGCAGATTTCCTATCTCCCCCAAGGGCATGGGAAATCCGCTCCGGAATGACACGGGATCCCTCTTCCAGGGACACGCCGGGATCAGAGCGTGGGCACGAGCACGCCTTCGGCCACCCACGGGCCGGTGGGTTCGCCGGTGGGCGAGCCGCCCGGCGGCTCCAGGGAGACGGTGAGCCGGGCGCCGCGCAGCTTGGTGCTCGCCATCGCGCCTTCCAGCTGGGGCAGGCGCAGCACCCGCGGCAGGGCGGCCGAGAACACGCCGAGGGAATGGGCGCGGTTGTCGGCGCTCACATACCAGAGCTCCGGCACCCGGTCGGCCGGCACCACGCCCATCGGGGTCAGGAGCACTTCCTGCCGCTCATGGTCGACGGTGACGAAGAACAGCACATGATCGACCTCGCCGGGGGCGAGCGTCGCCACGTCGACGGAGCGCGGCAGGAAGGTCTGCACCCCCGAAAGCGGCCAGAACAGCAGCACCGCCAGGGCGGCCAGCGCCCCGGCCGAGAGCACGCCGCCCCCGATCGCCATGCGGCGCCAGAAGGCCACGCCATATTTCGGCGGCGGCGGGGCCGGCTCCGGTTCGGGCTCGGGCGGCGGCATGCGGGCGATCAGCAGCGACAGCTCGGCCTCGACCCGGCGATGGACCCGGGCGGGCGGCGGCATCGACGGCACGGCATCGGCCAGATCCGCCAGCCGCTGTTCCCAGCCGGCCACGATCGCGGCAAAGGCCGGGTCGGCGGCGCACCGGGCGTCGGTCGCCCGCCACTGCTCGCCGTCCAGGACGCCGAGCACGAACTCGGCCGCCAGCAGATCGTCGGGGATGGCCCCGGCTTCATCGGCTTCCGTGGTCATCGCTCCAGACATCCCCTGAGACTGATGAGGCCGCGCCGGATCCAGCTCTTCATGGTGCCGAGCGGCACGCCGGCCGCAATCGCCGCCTCCTCATAGGTGAGCCCGCCGAAGAAGGCCGCGCGGATGGCCAGCCGGTTCACTTCCGGCAGGGTATCGAGACAGTCGTCCAGCCGGTGCCGGTCCTGTTCCCGCGCCACCCGCTCCTGAGGCGAGGGGCCGGGGTCCTCGATGTCGAGAATCGCCTCGATCTCCGCCGGCGTGCGCACCACCCGCAGCGCCCGCAGCCGGTCGATCGCCCGGTTGCGGGCAATCGCCACCATCCAGGTGACCGGCGCGGCGATCGCGGGATCATAATCGCCCGCCCGCCGCCAGACGGTCAGATAGACTTCCTGAAGCACGTCCTCGGCCTCGGCCCGGTCGCCGAGGATCCGGATGACGATGCCATAGAGTTTCGCGCTGGTCATCCGGTAGACATTGCCGAAGGCGGTCCGGTCGCCGGTGGCGACACGGCCGATCTCTCGGGCAAGCATTGACCGTTCGGGAGGGCGGGTCATCAGTCAGTCGCGGTGCGAGGGCGGAAGGGGAGAAGAGCCGGCGGGCGATGGATAATCGCTCGGGGCCCGCGCGTCGAGTGAAAAGCCGGCCGGATCCGGGCGCCCATCAGCTGCCCCCTGCCCCGGGCCGCCGGGGCGAGGTGTTCTCGGGGCTGCGGCACAGGTCGGCGATCACGCAGCGGTCGCACAGCGGCTTGCCGGCCTTGCAGACATGGCGGCCGTGCAGGATCAGCCAGTGATGGGCATGGCGCAGGAAGTCCGGCGGGATGATGCGGAGAAAGCCCGCCTCCACCTTTTCCGGCGTGGCACCCGGGGCCAGCCCCAGCCGGTTGCCGAGGCGGAAGATGTGGGTGTCGACGGCCAGCGTCGGATGCCCGAACACCACGTTCAGCACCACATTCGCCGTCTTGCGGCCGACCCCCGGCAGGGCCTCCAGCGCCGCACGGTCGTCGGGCACCTCGCCGCCATGCTTCT
>JBBSSF010000049.1:0-12371 GCA_038242345.1 Hyphomicrobiales bacterium | reverse complement strand
GCTCACCGGACCGTCAGGGGGCGTCCCGGACACCCCTGCCCCCAAGGCCCGGACCGGGCCGCCGGGCAGGGGGCTTCCTGCCGGGCGGCCTGGTCCGGTCGCTTCTTCCCGCGTGGGGCCTGTCCCGGACGTTCCGGGGCGTTCGCCCCTTCTCCGCCGGCCCGCGCCGCTCTCCCCCCGGAGTGGCAGACGGCCGGTTGCGCGGCCCGTTCCGCTCTCCGGCGCCTCCTGCCGGATCCGGCGGCGGCGCCGCTTGCAGGGCCTGAAGAGCCATGACCCTTTCCGATCCGGCCGGATCCCCGCCGCTGGTGTCGCTGAGCGGCGTCCAGAAGACGTTTGCCAACGGCACGCTGGCGCTGTCCGGTCTCGATCTCGACATCAACCAGGGCGAATTCCTGTCGCTGCTCGGCCCCTCGGGCTGCGGCAAGTCGACGGCGCTGCGCATCGTCGCCGGCCTTTCCGATCCGTCCGCCGGCACGATCGAATGGCCGCTGGATGCCGGCCGGGCCGAGCATGATGTCAGCTTCGTGTTCCAGGAACCGACGCTGATGCCGTGGGCGACGGTGGCGACCAATGTCTACCTGCCGCTGCGCCTCAAGGGCCTGTCCAAGGCCGATGCCCGGCCGCGGGTGATGGAGGCGCTGGAGATGGTGGGGCTGGAGAAGTTCCATGCCTCCTATCCGCGCGAGCTGTCCGGCGGCATGAAGATGCGGGTGTCCATCGCCCGCGCCCTCGTCACCCGGCCGAAGCTCCTGCTCATGGACGAGCCCTTCGCCGCGCTCGACGAGATCACCCGCTTCAAGCTCAACAACGACCTCCTGCGCCTCAAGGCGCAGCTGGGCTGGACCGTGGTGTTCGTCACCCATTCGGTCTACGAGTCCGTCTATCTCTCCACCCGCATCGTGGTCATGGCCGCCCGGCCGGGCCGGGTGGTGCGCGACAGTCCCATCGACGTGCCGCTGCCGCGCGACGAGAGCTTCCGCACCGAGCCGAGCTATGGCCAGTGGTGCCGCGAGGCCTCCGATGCCCTGCACGCGGCCATGGGCGCGGAGGATCATCTGTGAGCACGTCCGTCTCGGCCGCCCCCGATCCGCAGTCCGCCACCACCGACACGCCGCCGCCGCCCCCCGCCCGCGAGCCGGCGGGAGAGAGGCTGCTGAAGATCATCGTGCCGCTGGTCATGCTGGTGGCGATGATCGCGCTGTGGTGGATCTATGTCGTCGTCGAGAAGGTGCCGCCCTACATCATGCCGACGCCGGATGCGGTGGTCGGCTCCCTGGTCAATGACTGGCCGACCCTGTTCCCGGCCCTGCTCGTCACCCTGAAGATCACTTTCGCGGCGCTGTTTCTCGCCCTCTTCGGCGGCGTTCTCCTGTCGGTTCTGCTGGTGCAGTCGCGCTGGGTGGAACTGGCGCTCTATCCGTATGCGGTCGTGCTCCAGGTGACGCCGATCGTGGCGATCGCGCCGCTGATCCTGATCTACGCCCCCTCCACCCAGGTGGCGCTCCTGATCTGCGCGTGGCTGGTGGCCTTCTTCCCGATCCTCTCCAACACCACCCAGGGGCTGAAGAGCGTCGATCACAACCTGCTCGACCTGTTCCGGCTCTACCGGGCGAGCAAGTGGCAGACGCTGATCTATCTGAAGCTGCCGGCGGCGCTGCCCTATTTCCTCACCGGCTTCCGCATCGGCGGCGGTCTGGCGCTGATCGCGGCGGTCGTCGCCGAGTTCGCGGCCGGGTCGGCCGGCGAGGGCTCGGGGCTTGCCTTCCGCATCCTGGAGAGCCAGTACCGGATGAACATGCCGCGCCTGTTCGCCGGCCTCATCCTGATCTCGTTCACCGGCGTGCTGATCTTCTTCGTGACGAGCTTCATCTCCCACATGCTGCTGCGCCGCTGGCACGAGAGCGCCATCCGTCGCGAGCACTGATCTCCTCCGGTCGAGAGCATTTTCCGGTCGCTCCGGCGCAACGGAAAATGCTCCGGCTTCTGGAGATGCCGCATTTTCTTCACGCGAACCGGTGTCCGCTTCGCGTGAAAATGCTCTCGGGAGACGGTCCGGCGGCCCCCTCGGGGTCTCCGGGCCGGGTCGGGCGCCAGCCCGGCCGCCTTTTCCGCCTCACAGTGGCCGTGCCGCTCAGAAGGGGGGCGGCTTTCCATCCGGAACAAGAGTCCTGTCCGCATGGTTCCTGCGTCCGCCTTTGCGGCGTCCCGGCTGCGGGTCGCCAACGCCACCCTGCCTGTCTGCCTCACCACCGCCGAGGGCCTCGTGCCCGACGAGGACGGCCTTGCGCCTGCCGACCTGATCCTGTCGGGGGGGAAGATCGAGGCGATCCTGCCGCCCGGCGCCGCCGCCTCGCCGGTGCCGGAGCCGTCCCTGCCGGTGGTCGATCTCGATGACGGGCTGGTGCTGCCGGGCCTCGTCGACATCCACACCCATCTCGACAAGAGCCAGACCTGGCCGCGGGCGCCCAATCCCGATGGCGCCTTCTTCTCGGCGCTGGAGGCGCTCGGGGCCGACAAGCCCCTCCACTGGACGACCGAGGACCTGCGCCGGCGCATGGAATTCTCCCTGCGCACGGCGTTCGCCCACGGCACCACGGCCATCCGCACCCACATCGATTCCATGGCGCCCCAGCACCGCATCTCCTGGCCGGTGCTGGCCGAGCTCCGGGAAAAATGGGCCGGCCGCATCACCCTCCAGGCGTCGGCGCTGATGTCGGCGGAATGGGCGGCGGTGGATCCGGGCTTTGCCGAGGTCGCCCGGGTGGCGATCGCGCATGGCGGTCTGGTCGGGGCGGCCACCACCATGTCGCCCAATCTGGAAGCCGGCATCGAGAAGCTGATGCGGCTGGCCATGGAGCACGGGCTGGATCTCGATCTTCATGTCGACGAGCCGGCGGAAGTGCCCCTCGGCCGGGCGCTGGATCTCGTCGCCCGGGTGGCGCTGCGGCTGAAATTCCCGCACCGGATCCTGTGCGGCCACTGCTGCTCGCTGGCCGCCCGGCCCGATGACGAGGCCCGCCGGGCGCTGGATCTGGTGGCGGAGGCCGGCATCGCCATCGTCAGCCTGCCGATGTGCAACCTGTTCCTGCAGGACCGCGTTGCCGGACGCACGCCGCGCTGGCGCGGTGTCACGCTCCTGCACGAGATGAAGGCCCGCGACATTCCGGTGGCGATCGCCTCGGACAATACCCGCGACGCCTTCTATGCCTATGGCGACATGGATCTGGTGGAAGTGCTGCGCGAGGGCACCCGCATCCTCCATCTCGACCGTCCGGTGGGCGACTGGCCGCAGACGGTGGCCTCGGTGCCGGCCGACATCATGGGGCTTGCCGGCCATGGCCGGCTCGCGGCCGGGCTTCCCGCGGACATGAGCCTGTTCTCGGCCCGCACCTGGACGGAACTCAACGCCCGTCCCCAGAGCGACCGCATCGTGCTGCGCGCCGGCCGCGCCATCGACCGCACCCTGCCGGACTATCGCGAGCTGGACGACCTCATGGGCCGCAGCCGCCGCTGAGAGCGGACCGGGGGCGGCGATGGCCCCCGGGATCTCCCGAGGGCGCGCGCGGAAAGCCGGACCGGCCCCGCGCGCCGCTTCCCTGTCTCATGCCAGGCGCATGAAGTGCTGACCGCACCATGCGCCGGAAGGACGGCGAATTTCTCATATACCCCAATGGCATGGGAAATCTGCATCGGAATACCAAAGAGTCCTTTTCAAGGATCTTTGGTATCAGGCCTTCGGCAGGAAGCGGGTCATCACCCGCTCCATGGTGTCGACGAGCACCCGGGTCTGGGCTTCCACCTCATAGTTCAGCCGGTCGCCGACGTAGAAATCCGCAAGGCTCGTCTGGCGGATGGTCTCCGGGATCAGGTTGACGGTGTGGATGCCGGTCGCCGGGTCGATGGTCGCCACCGTCAGGCTCGCGCCATTGAGGGCGAGGAAGCCCTTCTCGAAAATATATTTGCGGTGCTCCTCCGGGATGCGGAAGGAGACGAACTTGCGGTCGCCGGTGGTGTCGATGGCCGTGATCGGTGCCGTGCCGCTCACATGGCCGGAGACGACATGGCCGCCATTCTCGTCGCCCGGCCGGAAGGAGCGCTCCACATTCACCCGGTCGCCGGCCTTGCGGTCGGCGAGGTTGGTGATCTCCAGAGTGCCGTCGACGGCGTCGAAGCGGACCTCGGCCCCCTCGATCGCCACCACCGTCAGGCAGGTGCCGTCGATGGCGACGCTGGCGCCGATCTTCAGGTCGTCGCGCATCCCGTCCGGGAAGGCGAGGGTGAAGGACCGGTAGCCCGGATGGAGATCAATCCGGGCGAGCGGAAGGACGGCCTGGACGATGCCGGTGAACACGGGAACTGGCTCCTTGGCGGCGGGGCTTCGGCAACCCCGGGGAAAATGCGGACTTGCGATCCCGGGAGGGCCGGAAGGCGGGCGATTCGCACGCACTATAGTGGCCGATGCCCCGTCAGGCGAGGTGGTCCGGCCCTGACTGGTGCCCGGAATCCGCGTGCTACCAGGGGGATAGGAGAGTGCAGAAATTTTGCGCTTGCGCACGCCTGACGTGCGATCATGATTAATGGCGTGAGACGGGGCGCAACGGGTTCAACGGTACCACGGCTGCGCGTCCCGCCTTCTGACAGCAAGGACGTGTGCGATGTCTGCTGCAGCGTCGTGGTACTATGCATCCGGAACGGATCCGGTCGGGCCTTATTCGACAGCCCAGATGACCACCCTTCTCGCCGCGGGCGTCCTGAGGGTGGAGACTCTGGTCTGGTCCTCCGAGATGACGGACTGGGCACCGCTCTATCAGTCGGCTCTGGCCCAGGAACAGGCGCGGGCCGAGGCCGTGGCCCCGGTGATGTCCTACGCCAGTGTGGCCCTGTCGGCATCCGGCGCCGGCGGAGGGGTCGCCGTGATCGGGGCGGCGGGCGACGAGCCGTCCGGCCTCATCGAGACGCTGGGCGATGCCATCGGCAGCTGTTTCGGCAAGTTTGCCTTCTTCGGGGGGCGGGCCAGCCGGGCGGAATGCTGGTTCTTCGTCCTGTTCGGCGTGCTGGGCAGCCTGCTGCTCGGCAGTCTGGATCTGGTGGTCCTCGGCCGGGACTATCCGGTGGTCGGGATGGTGTTCGGGCTTCTGGTGCTGACGCCCCTGGTCGCGGTGCTGGTGCGCCGGCTGCATGATGTCGGCTGGAGCGGCTGGTGGGTGTTCCTCGGCGTCGTGCCGGTGCTGGGCAATCTGGTCCTCCTCGTCCTGTGCAGCCTGCCCGGCAGCGACGGGCAGAACCGGTTCGGCTGACGGACGCTCTCCATGGACCCTCTCCCGGGGGGCATTCCGGGTGCCGGATCCCCCTCCGTCGGCGGTGATCCGCGACGATCGGTACAGGTGGCGGGCCGGGTTGCCCCGCGCTAGCATGCTGCATCGCACGATGTGGCCGGCTTCCGGGGGGAAGGCGGCACATCCTCCCGCTCATGCCCGCCTGTCCGGAGCCGCCATGACCGACGCGCCCCAGTGGTTCTATGCCGATGGATCCGAGGAAAAGGGGCCGCTTCCGGTCGAGGAGATGCATCTCCTGATCGCCGTGGGAACCATCACGGCCGACACCCCGGTCTGGTCGTCGAAGCTGCCGGAGCGGGTGCCGCTGCGGCTCTCGCCGCTTGCCGCCGGTCCGGCCGAACTGGCGCCGGACGCCCCGATCGTGCCGCCGGCGCTCTCGCCCGAAGGCTGGGTCGACCTGTTCGTGGCCGCGGTGCGCACCTGCTTTTCCAGATATGCGACCTTCACCGGCCGGGCGCCCCGGGCGGAATACTGGTTCTTCGTGCTGTTCTGCGTGCTGGTCTCGCTGGTCATCGCCATCTTCGAGGGCACGGTTTCCGAAGGCGCCAGCAATTATCTGAGTGTCTTCTTCTCTCTTGGCGTGTTCCTGCCGAGCCTTGCGGTGCAGGTGCGCCGCCTGCACGACACCGACCGCTCGGGCTGGTGGGCGGCGCTGGCGCTGGTGCCGGTGATCGGCTCGCTGGTGCTGGTCTGGTTCTGTGTCCAGCCCGGCACGAAGGGGCGCAACCGCTTCGGCTGATCGCCGGCGACGGAATGCCCGGGCGCCCCGAACGAGATCAGCCCCGGATCCGGGCGCGTGCCGGCGGTCTCCTCTCGGCCCGGCCGCGACGATCCGACGGGCTGATGCGCGCGCGCCGGGCATGGTACAGCAGCCTCCACCCACACCGGCGCACGGGAAAGGGCCCTGAAATCCTGAAAGGGCGCCGTTCGTCAGGTGAACCTGTCCGCCGCCGTCTGATACCAAAGATCCTTGAAAAGGACTCTCTGGTATTCCGATGCACTTTTTCCATGTCCTTGGGGCATATGGGAAATCTGCTCCTCTTCAGGCGCTGAGGTGCGGTCAGCACTTAACGCGCCTGGTATGAAACTGCTTTCTTCCCCCCGAGATCCGGGAGGCTTGCCCGCGGCTGGCGGCGCCACTCCCCGTCCGATGCATTTCAAAGGATTGCCTGCGATGACCGACACGCCCCTCTGGTTCTATGCCGCCGGAACGGAACAGAAGGGGCCGTTCACCGCCGAGCAGATGGCGACCCTGCTGACGGCGGGCGTGATCCTGCCGGAAACCCTGGTCTGGTCTGCCGGCATGGCCGCGTGGACACCGCTGGCCCAGACGCCGCTCTCCCCCGCCGCTGCCGATCCCACCGTTGCCCCGCCGCTGCCGGCCTCGGGTGCAGGCTCCATCGACAGCATTCTCGAGGCGGTGAAGTTCTGTTTCCAGAACTATGCCACCTTCTCCGGCCGCGCCCGGCGCCCGGAATTCTGGTATTTCTTGCTGTTCAACTGGCTGGTCGGCCTCCTGCTCGCGGTCATCGACACCCAGATTCTGGGCTTCGACGGCACGCCGCTGAGCGGTCTCTATTCGCTGGCCGTCTTCCTGCCGAACCTTGCCGTGCTCGTCCGGCGCCTGCATGACACCGACCGGTCCGGCTGGCTGGCGCTGCTTTATATGGTGCCGATCATCGGCTGGATCGTGCTCATCGTCTTCTGTGCCCAGGAGAGCGCCCGGGGCCGCAACCGGTATGGCTGAGCCCTCCCCTGGGGGCGCCGGATGCGGGCTGCGCCCGTCGCTCCCGCTGTCCCCGGGGGCGCGTCGGCCTTTCCCGCAGCCTGAGGGCGGAAGAAGAGCGGATCCGCTGGCCGGATGTCGCGCCTGCGCGCGCCGGCCGGGCGTGATCGGCGCCGGCGGCTCTGCTATTCTTGGCCGTCCGAGACCTCTGTTGGTGGGAGGGGGTGCCTGATGGCCCGTGAAGATGACGAGCGGCCGGCTCCGTCCGGCATCGCGCTTGGGGGCGATCTCTCGCGTCTGTCGCTTGCCGAGCTCGACGAGCGGCTGGAACAGCTGCGCCGGGAGATCGACCGGGTAGAGAGCGCCATCGCCACCAAGCGCGGCAGCCGCTCGGCCGCCGACGCGCTGTTCCGGTTCTGAGAGCGCCCCGCCGTCTGATATCAAAGATCCTTGAAAAGGACTCTTTGGTATTCCGATGCGGATTTCTCATATCATTGGAGCATATGAGAAATCTGCTGTCCTTCAGGCGCTAAGGTGCAGTCAGCACTGCGTGCGCCTGGTATGAGCAGGCCGCCGCCTGCTCACTCCGCCCATTCGGGATCGCCGGTGAAGACGATGGTCAGCCAGCGGTCGGGGTCGTCGCCGCCGATGGCGCGGCCGACCTCGTCGCGCAGGGCATCCCATTCGGTGATCGGTCGGGCGGGGGAGCCCGGCGGCACGATGAAATAGAGCTCGATCTGCCGCGCCCGGCCGACCTTCGCCACATAGGCGCGGAAATGGGAGAAGCCGTAGCGGGCCACCATGTCCGCGGCCACCGCGTCCACATGGGCCTTCAGGTCGGCGGGTGTCACCAGGAAGATGTCGGCCAGCGCCTGCCGCACCGTGCCCACCGGCAGCGGGATGATGACCACGCAGACGACGGCCAGCGCCGCCGGGTCGATATAGGGCGACAGCCACGCATGGCGCGTGCCCTGGATCAGGTAGCCGATCAGGAAGGCGACGAGCAGGGCGGCGGTGATGCCGGCGGACATGATCCACGAGCGCACGTCGAGGGCGACAAAGTCCGAGCCGATGCGCCGGTTCGCCCGCGCCTCCAGAAAGGCGGCGGCGGAGCAGGCCGCGAGGGTGACCACAGCGTAGAGGATCGCCCAGCCGAATTCCAGATCCCGCCCGCCTTCCAGCAGGCTCGACACCGCATTCATCAGCGCGTAGCAGCCGACGCCGATGAGCAGGCAGCCATTGATCCCGAGCAGGATCGGCTCCAGATGCCAGAAGCCCATGGTGAAGCGCTCCCGCAGCCGTTTCGGCAGGGCGGCGGCATCGGCATAGGAGCGGATCAGCATGACGACGAACAGGGCCAGCAGGCTCATGCTGGCATCCAGCGCCGCATAGGCGCCGTCGAACAGGATCGAGAACGAGCCCGACAGCAGGCCGAAGCCGATGCCGAAGGCCGAGAGGAACAGGGTGATGGCGATCGAGGTCCTGAGCACGCCCTGTTCGTCGCGCAGGTCGAAGATGCGGCGGAGCATGGGGCCTCCCGGAAAGCCGGCCGGGCCGCGCCGGCGACCCTCCGGGGACCGACTGTGCCGGGGATCGGCCGGCGCGTCGCGGCGCGACGGTGTCGCGGGGGGCGGGATCCGCGCGCCGCGGAGTGCCGGGAAGGCCGCCTAACCTTGCTCTGGACGCCGGTTTCGGATACCACGACGGCGCCGCTCCATCCCTTGTCGCAAGGGCGGGGCCCCGATTTCAGTGTCTTTCCCTCGCGTGAAGGTCCGGCGCCGCCGCACGGGCGGCCCGTCCGGGGGCCGCCGTCCGGATCCCGCGCTGCGGGGCCGGCCGGGCGGGTCCCTGCCGCCTTCCGCCCGGTCCGGGTTATTCCGTCATGGCTGCCGATCCGTCGTCCCGCACTCCCGCCGCCAGGGCTTCCGCCGGGCCGAAAGCCCGCGCGCCCCGGGGCTTCGTCGATCGCACCGTTGCCGAGATCAAGGCGACGGAACGCCTGATCGCCGCGATCCGCGCCTCCTACGAGCTGTACGGCTTCGAGCCGGTGGAAACCCCGTTCGTCGAATATGCCGATGCCCTCGGCAAGTTCCTGCCGGATCAGGACCGGCCGAACGAAGGCGTGTTCTCGTTCCAGGACGATGACGAGCAGTGGCTGAGCCTGCGCTATGACCTGACGGCGCCGCTCGCCCGCTATGTGGCGGAAAATTTCGAGCGGCTGCCCAAGCCCTATCGCAGCTACCGCGTCGGTCCGGTGTTCCGCAACGAGAAGCCGGGCCCCGGCCGCTTCCGCCAGTTCCTCCAGTTCGATGCCGATACCGTCGGCGCGCCGGGCATCGCGGCGGACGCGGAAATCTGCATGATGGCCGCCGATACCTTCGAGCGGCTGGGCTTCTCGGCCGGCGAGTACGCCCTGAAGGTCAACAACCGCAAGATCCTCGACGGCGTCATGGAAGCCATCGGGCTTGAGGGCGACGGGAATGCCGTGCGCCGGCTGATCGTGCTGCGCGCCATCGACAAGTTCGACAAGTTCGGTCTGGAGGGCGTCTCGCTTCTCCTCGGCGCCGGCCGCAAGGACGAGAGCGGCGATTTCACCAAGGGCGCCGGGCTGGATGACAGCCAGATCGCCCGGGTGCTGGATTTCGTTTCCGCCGGCTCGCTGGAAGCCAAGGACGTGCTGGCCAAGCTCGCCACCGTCGCCGACACGAAGACCGGCGCGGCCGGTGTCGAGGAGCTGGCCCAGCTTTCGGCGCTGGTGAAGGCGGCCGGCTTCGGCGACGACCGCATCCGGCTGGACGCCTCGGTGGTGCGCGGGCTGGAATATTATACCGGCCCGGTGTTCGAGGCCGAGCTGACCTTCACCGTCACCGACGAGAAGGGCAATCCGGTGCGCTTCGGGTCGGTGGGCGGCGGTGGCCGCTATGACGGTCTGGTCGGCCGCTTCCGCTCCGAGCCGGTGCCGGCGACGGGCTTTTCCGTCGGCGTCTCCCGTCTGGCGGCGGCACTTGCCGTGCGCGACGGTCAGGGCGCGGCGGATGCCCTCGGCCCCGTGGTCGTGCTCCTCATGGACCGCGAGGCCGTGGCCGAGACCCAGGCGCTGGTGCGCATGCTGCGCGGCGCCAGCATCGCCTCCGAGCTCTATCTCGGTGGCTCCGGCATGAAGGCGCAGATGAAATATGCCGATCGCCGCCGCGCGCCCTGCGTTGTCATCCAGGGGTCGGACGAGCGTGCGAATGGAACGGTCCAGGTCAAGGATCTGATCGAGGGCGCGCGTCTGGCTGCCGGCATCACCGACAATGCCGAATGGCGGGCCGCCCGTCCGGCCCAGGTGACCGTGCCGGTCGCCGATCTGGTGGCGACGGTCGCCGGGATCCTCGACCGACATCGGTGACGGCTTCGGCCGTCTCCGGTTCCGTCCGTCATTCCCGTGATCCTGTCCTGGTTTCTTCCGTGATGACCTGTTTCCTGTCGATTGCCGCCCGTCGGCTGCCGGAGGCGGTGCGATGAGTGTCGCGATGTCCGCGCTTGCCCGCCTGCGCGCCCTTCTGGCCGAAGCCGGCCTGGCCTTTGTCGAACCGCCGGTGCTCCAGCCGGCCGGCCTGTTCCTCGATCTGGCCGGCGAGGATATCCGCCGCCGTCTGTTCACCACCTCGTCGTCGGCCGGCGAGGAGCTGTGCCTGCGGCCGGATTTCACCATTCCCGTGGCGCGCCTGCATCTGGCCGGCGGCCGGGCGGGCCGGCAGGCGGCCTATGCCTATCTGGGGCCGATCTTCCGCCAGCGCTCCGATGCGCCGGCCGAGACCCTTCAGGCCGGGGCCGAATGGCTCGGCCGGGCCGACTGCGAGGCGGCCGATGCCGATGCCCTGGCGCTCGCCCATGCCGCCCTCGGCCTGTTCGGGCTGACGCGGCCGCGGGTGCGGGTGGGCGACGAGGCGCTGTTTGCCGCCCTCGTTGATGGCCTGCCGCTGTCGGCCGCGTGGAAGCGCCGGCTGGTGCCGCTGTTCGGCGAGCCGGACCGGCTGGCCACGGCGCTGGACCGGCTCTCCGGCCGGGTCGCGCCGGTCACCTCGGCGGTCGGGCCGCTGGCCGGCCTGCTCGGCACCACGGACACCCGGGCAGCCGGCGCGGCGCTGGCCGATCTCCTGAAGATCGCCGGCCTCAGCCCGGTCGGCCGGTCGCCGGTGGAGATCGCCGAGCGGCTGGTGGAGGAGGCCGATCTGGCCGGCGCCAACGGCCATGGCCGCGAGGCGGCGGCGGTGATCGAGGGCTATCTGGAGATTTCGGCCACCCTCGCCGAGGCGGCGGACAGGGTGGAAGAGTTCGCCCGCCGGCAGGGGCTGGATCTTGCCGCCCCGCTGTCGGCCTTCCGGCGCCGGGTGCAGTTCGCCGCCGATCGCGGGCTGGATCCCGAGGAGATCGCCTTCTCGGCGGCCTTCGGCCTGAAGCTCGATTATTATACCGGCTTCGTGTTCGAGATGCATGATCCGACCCGTCCGGGCGGCGACCCGGTCGCCGGCGGCGGCCGCTATGACCGGCTGCTGAGGCTTCTGGGCGCGGAGGCCGCGGTGCCGGCGGTGGGCTTCGCCCTCTGGCTTGACCGTCTGGCCGGGGAGGAGACCCCATGAGCGAGCCGCTGATCGTTGCCGTTCCGTCCAAGGGCCGGTTGCAGGAAAACACCGCCGCCTTCTTCGCCCGGGCCGGCTTCACCCTGGTGCAGGGCGGCGAGCGGGAATATCGCGGGCGCCTTGCCGGCGTGCCGGATGTGGAGATCGCCTTCCTGTCGGCCTCCGAGATCGCCCGGGAACTGGCCGCCGGCAGCGCATTCTTCGGCGTGACCGGCCTCGATCTCATCCACGAGACGGTGCCCGATCCGGTCGCCCGCGACCGCGCCTTCCATCTGGTGACGCCCCTCGGCTTCGGCTTCGCCGATGTGGTGGTGGCCGTGCCGAAGGCGTGGATCGACGTCCGCACCATGGCCGATCTCGATGCGGTGGCCCATGATTTCCGCGTGCGCCATGGCCGGCGGCTGCGGGTCGCCACCAAATATGTCCACCTCACCCGCGCTTATTTCGCCCATCATGGCGTGGCGGACTACCGGATCGTCGAAAGCCTCGGCGCCACCGAGGGGGCGCCGGCGGCGGGCTCGGCCGAGCTCATCGTCGACATCACCACCACCGGCGCGACGCTCTCGGCCAATGCCCTGAAGATCCTCGATGATGGCGTGATCCTGCGTTCCCAGGCCCATCTGGTGGCCGGCCGCAGCGCGCCGTGGACCGAGCGGGCGGTGGCGGCGGCGGTCACCATTC
>JBBSSF010000048.1:0-12422 GCA_038242345.1 Hyphomicrobiales bacterium | reverse complement strand
CTCATCAATCCACGGATCAAGGGGTGCCTCCTCTCGGAAGCAAACCTTGAATCACATGAGGACCGTTCGTGGAATCCCTTTGTCAACAGAACCTAGAGACGCAAGGAAACTTCCATAGTCGGTGGCGTCGAGCGCTCCGAGGAGCGCAAGGGCGTATTCCTGTGTTTTGGGCTTGTAGGATGCGATAGTTTGTGGGTCACGCATGACCTGCGCAGCAAAGAAATTCGCCAGTTCGACCCTCGCGGGCTCCGAATAGTCTCCGGCCAATATGCGTTCGAAGGCGGCACTTCCGTTTCGGTCGACATCTCCGAGTTCACGGGTCTCAAGCGTGGTGTCATCTGCGCCGGACGGCTGGATCGTATATAGATCGAATATCTGCATCACCGCTTTGGCCGAGCGTTCTTTTATGCGATCGTCATCCCACGAGTATCCATGCAATTTCCCAGCTGAATCTTTGAATTTTTTGATCCAGAACTGGGGGATAAAGTGGTGGACGCGGGGCTGATTATTCACATCGAGTCCTCAATGTTGTCTCAGCGTCCTGCTTCTTCGCTGGGAATCGTGGATTTCCGAGTCAATATTGCTTTATCCCAAAAGCAAATTCGCTTGGAAACGGAGCTGACCTGCCGATCCAAATTTCCCATATCCAGTGCGTTATGGTGAGCGTAGATGGGGGGATCTTCTGTGAGGCTTCGGTCGACCGAGCCTGCTGAAAGGGAGACTATTGGACGGTAGGGGAAGGCGGGAGAGAGCGGGTACCGGCCAGGATGCGTAAGTCCGGAGGGCGGCGAGGAATGTGCGCGCGGCGGAATAGGTTTCGCCATCTATCGCAGTCAATCGCGGACTTTTGTGATCGGCTCTGGCGATTTCTCCCGCGCTTCGTATATAATGCAAACGTACAGGTCGACGTCGCGCACCGCGCCACATTTGTTGTGTAAAATCAATTACGTGTGAATCTGACGGTATATCTGACGGTAATCGTCGATTTCGCCGTTTTACACTCATCGAAAATTCAAATACTTACCGCTACGGTTAATCATCGAGTGGGAATGAGGGATTCAAGGTCGTGGCGTTTTGCGGGTGAGCGCTGAAACGCCTCAGACCAGCCGCACGCAAGTACCGACCGCATCCCCGCGCCCGAAGGGCAGCAGATTTCTCATATGTCTCAAGGACATGAGAAATCCGCATCGGAATACCAAAGGATCCTTTTCAGAGGATCTTTCGTATGAGCGCTATCGCGACATCGCAAAAAGACGGCGTCGGCAATAGGGCGAAGGTCAGCCATGCGTTCCAGCACGACTGCTTCGCTTCGATTGGTCCTCTCGTCCTCGACCGGTTGCCTTCGGAGTGGAATGCTTCCATCGGTCAACTCTGATTGCGGTTGTGTTCAGCGTGCCCTGCCTCCACCATTACATGCATCCATGTCGCCGCCTGCGCTCATATCTATCCAGCGACAGGCAAAGGAAAATCCTGGCCGGACTCCTGACGGCGGGACTTCTGGCGGCCTGCAATGCGCAGGACGGCGGATCCGGGCCGCCTCTCGGGTCCGCCGTCAAGACCCAGGTCTCCGTGGTCACCCTGCATCCGCAGTCGGTCGCGATCACCGCAGAGCTGCCCGGGCGCACGACGGCCTCCCTGGTCGCCGAAGTCCGCCCCCAGGTGGGCGGCCTCGTTCAGGAGCGTCTGTTCCAGGAAGGCAGCGAGGTCAAGCAGGGGGATGGGCTCTACCGCATCGACCCGGCGCCCTATCAGGCGGCCTATGACAGTGCGGCCGCCGATCTCCAGAAGGCCGAGGCCTCCGTCCCCAGCGCCCAGGCCAAGGTGGAGCGCTATCAGGGCCTCATCAAGCAGAACGCCGTCAGCAAGCAGGATCTCGACGACGCCATCGCGACCCTCGCCCAGGCGCGGGCCGATGTGGCCTCCGGCAAGGCGGCGCTGGAAACCGCGCGGATCAATCTCGATTACACCACGATCCGGGCCCCGATTTCCGGCCGGATCGATACGTCGACCCTGACGCCGGGCGCCCTGGTGACGGCGAGCCAGGACACGGCGCTGACCACGATCCGCACCCTTGATCCGATCAATGTCGACGTCACCCAGTCCAGCACCAATCTTCTGAACCTGCGACAGGCCATTGCCGCCGGCAAGATCAGGATCACCGGAGACAATGTCAGCGTCCGGCTGAAGCTGGAGAACGGCACCCTCTATCCCCTGACCGGCCAGCTCGAATTCTCGGAATCGAGCGTCAGCGAGGCGACGGGCACCTACACCATCCGGGCCGTGTTCCCCAATCCGGACCGCCTGCTTCTGCCGGGCATGTATGTCCGCGCGCTGGTGGAGGAAGGCGTCGCCCCGAACAGCTTCCTGGTGCCGCAGCGGGCCGTTTCCCGCAACACCAAGGGCGAGGCGACGGCGCTGTTCGTCGATGCCGAGGGCAAGATCGCCACCCGGGTGCTCGATGTCGGCCAGAGCGTCGGCAACAACTGGCTCGTCAACGGCAGCGTGCAGGACGGCGAGCGGATCGTGGTGGAAGGCTCCCAGTTCGTCCGCAGCGGACAGGCGGTCGATGCCGTGGAAGTCATCATCGATGACACCACCGGCGAGGTGCGCGAACGCCAGCAGGGCGCCCTGCCCCTGACCGACGGGCAGGGCACGCTGGCCCGGGCCGGGGCCGCAGCCCCGGCAGAAGCCGCGAGGAACTGACGCCGCCATGTCGGAATTCTTCATCAACCGGCCGAACTTCGCCTGGGTGATCGCGATCGTCATCATGCTGGGCGGCCTGCTCGCTCTCGACAGCCTGTCGATCTCGCAATATCCCCAGATCGCCCCCACCACCGTCCGCATCAGCGCCACCTATCCCGGCGCCGATGCCGAGACCGTGGAAAACTCGGTGACCAAGGTCATCGAGCAGGGCATGACCGGCATCGACAATCTCGACTACATGACGGCGACGTCGACCTCGACCGGGTCGGCCCAGATCACGCTCTCCTTCACCAGCGCCGCCGATCCCGATGTCGCGCAGATGCAGGTGCAGAACAAGCTCCAGCTCGTCACCTCCCAGCTTCCCCAGATCGTCCAGAGCACCGGCCTCACGGTCAACAAGTCGTCGGACAGCTTCCTGATGGTGGTGGGCTTCGTCTCCACCGATGGCAAGATGAACGCCACAGATCTGGCCGACTATGTCGACAGCATGCTGAACGATACCCTGAAGCGGGTGGAGGGTGTCGGCGGAACACAGCTGTTCGGCTCGGGCTATGCCATGCGCATCTGGCTGGATCCGGACAGGCTGGCCAAATATGCGCTGATGCCGAGTGATGTCACCGCCGCGATCGAGGCGCAGAACACCCAGGTCTCCGCCGGCCAGCTCGGCGCCCAGCCGGCCCGCGGCGGCCAGCAGCTGAATGCCACGGTCACCGCCCGCAGCCGCCTCCAGACCCCGGAGCAGTTCCGCAACATCATCCTGAAGAGCACCTCCGACGGTTCGCTGGTGCGCCTCAACGATGTCGCCCGGGTCGAGCTCGGGGCGGAGAGCTACACCAGCTCGTCAAGCTACAACGGCATGCCCGCGGCCGGCCTCGCCATCAATCTGGCCACCGGCGCCAACGCGATCAGCACGGCAGAGGCCGTGCAGGCGACCATCGAACGCCTGTCCGGGACGTTTCCCGAAGGCGTGGAGGTCGTCTACCCCTACGATACCACCCCGTTCGTGCGCCTCTCCATCGAGGAGGTGGTGAAGACGCTGGGCGAGGCCATCGTCCTCGTGTTCGTGGTGATGCTGGTCTTCCTCCAGAACATCCGCGCGACCCTGATCCCGACGCTCGCCGTGCCCGTGGTGCTGCTCGGCACCTTCGGCGTGCTGGCGATCTTCGGCTATTCCATCAACACCCTCACCATGTTCGCCATGGTGCTGGCGATCGGCCTGCTCGTCGACGATGCCATCGTCGTCGTCGAGAATGTCGAGCGCGTCATGGAGGAAGAAGGGCTTTCGCCGAAGGAAGCCACGCGCAAGTCCATGAAGGAGATCACCGGCGCGCTCATCGGCATCGCGGTGGTGCTGTCGGCGGTGTTCGTGCCGATGGCCTTCTTCGGCGGCTCGGTCGGCGTCATCTACCGGCAGTTCTCCGTCACCATCGTCTCGGCCATGGTGCTGTCGGTGCTCGTCGCCCTGATCCTGACGCCGGCGCTGTGCGCCACGATCCTGCGGCCGCGCAAGGGCCATGGCGCCCGGCGCGGGCCGTTCGGCTGGTTCAACCGCGCCTTCGATCGCAGTGCCCGGGTCTATCAGGCGGGTGCCGCCGGCATCCTGAAGCGCAGCACCCGCTTTCTCCTTGTCTTTCTTGTGATCGTCGGTGCGGTCGGCTGGATGTTCGTGCGTCTGCCGGGCTCCTTCCTGCCCCAGGAGGATCAGGGCATCCTCATCACCAGCGTCCAGCTTCCCGTCGGCGCCACCCAGGACCGCACCGAGCGGGTGCTGAAGCAGGTGACCGACCACTATCTGGCCGAGGAGAAGGACGCGGTCGAGGGCATCATGACCGTCTCCGGCTTCGGCTTCGGCGGGCAGGGGCAGAATGTCGGCCTCGCCTTCGTGCGCCTGAAGGATTTCGAGCACCGCAAGTCCGCCGACCTCTCCGCCACTGCCGTCGCCGGCCGCGCCATGGCCGCCTTCGCGAAGATCAAGGACGGACGGGTGTTCGCCCTCACGCCGCCGGCCATCCAGGGCATGGGCAACTCCAGCGGCTTCGACTTCTATCTTCAGGACGTCAACGGCGCCGGACACGCCAGGCTCATCGAGACCCGCAACAGGCTGCTGGCGCTGGCCGGGCAGAGCGACCAGCTCGCCAACACCCGCCCCAACGGCCAGGAGGACACGCCGCAGTTCTCGATCGCCATCGATCAGGAAAAGGCGAGTGCCCTTGGCGTCGATCTGGGGGACATCAACGACACCCTCTCGACTGCCTGGGGCAGCGACTACGTCAACGACTTCATCGACCGGGGCCGCATCAAGCCGGTCTATCTCCAGTCCGACACCGACTTCCGCATGCAGCCGGAGGACCTGTCCAAATGGCAGGTGCGCAATGGCGACGGCGGCATGGTGCCGTTCTCGTCCTTCGCCTCGGGCAACTGGACCTACGGGTCGCCGCGGCTGGAGCGCTACAACGGCTCGTCGGCAGTCGAGATCCAGGGCGAGGCCGCATCCGGCGTCTCGTCCGGGGCCGCCATGGACGAGATCGAGCGGCTGATGACCCAGATGCCGGCCGGCTACTCCTATGAATGGACGGGGCTTTCCTATCAGGAGCGACTGTCGGGCAATCAGGCCATGGCGCTCTATGCGATCTCGGTGCTGGTCGTGTTCCTGTGCCTGGTCGCGCTCTATGAAAGCTGGTCGATCCCGTTTGCCGTCATGCTGTCGGTGCCGATCGGCATCTTCGGCGCGCTGGCGGCCGCTCTTCTCTTCGGCCAGACCAACGACGTCTATTTCAAGGTCGGCCTGCTGACGACCATCGGTCTGGCCGCCAAGAACGCCATCCTGATCGTCGAGTTCGCGCTCGAACGACAGGCGGCCGGCATGGATCTGGTGGAGGCGACGCTGGAAGCCGCCCGCCAGCGCCTGCGCCCGATCCTGATGACCTCCTTCGCCTTCATCCTCGGCGTCACCCCGCTGGCGATCTCCACCGGGGCCGGCTCCGGCGCCCAGAATGCCATCGGCATCGGCGTCATGGGCGGCATGATCGCGGCGACGGTGCTCGGCATCTTCTTCGTGCCGCTGCTGTTCGTCACCATCCGGCGGATCTTCAAGGGAAAGCCGGACGCGGCTGCATCCGGACAATCCCCCGCGGAAGCCGCGTCGCAGGAGAGCGTCTGATTATGGAGCACTTCCCCAGCCAAACGCGGCTCTCGCCTGCCGGAACGCCCGGAGGGCAGGGCCTGTCCCCGCGCGGCCATCGGCGACGGTCGCTCGGGGCGCTGCTCCTGGTCGCGCCGCTTCTGGCCGCCTGCGCGGTCGGTCCCGACTATCACAAGCCCGACATGGCCGTGCCGGGATACTGGGGCAGCCAGAAACCGGCGACGAAGCCCAAGCCGCCGGAACTGGCCGAATGGTGGCGCCGCCTGAACGATCCGCTCCTCAACGAGCTGATCGCCGATGCCGTTGCCGGCAACACCGACGTGGCGACCGCCAAGGCCGGGGTCCGCGAGGCCCGGGCCAGCTACCGGCAGTCGGTCGGAACGCTGTTCCCCTCGGTGACGGGATCGGCGTCGGCCACCCGGGCCGACAACGGCTCCAACGTCTCCAGCGGCGGCGACGTCACGGTGTCCGGCCCGTTCAACCAGTACAATGCCGGGCTCGATGCCAGCTGGGAGATCGACCTGTTCGGGGCCAACCAGCGCGCCGTCGAGGCCGCCCGCTACGGGCTGGATGCGGCGGAAGAGGACCTGCGCAACACCCTGCTGACCCTGATCGGCGACGTCACCTCCTATTATGTGGAGGTCCGGGGCTATCAGGCCCGGATCGCGCTCGCCGAGCGCACGGCGACCTCCCAGCGCGAGACCGCCAACCTGACGCGCACCAAGTTCGAGGCCGGGGCGACATCCGCCGTGGACGTCGCCAATGCGGCCGGGCAGGCGGCAACGACGGAAGCGGGCATTCCGCAGTTGCAGACCTCGCTGGCGGAATCCATGCACCGGCTCTCTGTCCTCACCGGGCAGCCGCCATCGGCTCTCACCAAGCGGCTCGCCCGCGTGAAGCCGATCCCGCGTCCGAAATCCCCGGTCCAGACGGGGGTTCCGGCCGATGTCCTGCTGTCGCGTCCCGATGTCCGCCTCGCGGAACGGCAATATGCCCAATATACCGCGAAGATCGGGCAGGCGGAGGCGGCCCGCTATCCGACCATCAGCCTGACGGGCTCGGTCGCGACCACCGGCACCAAGATCGGAGACCTCGCCAAGAACTCGTCGGTGAGCTGGTCCTTCGGGCCGGAGCTGTCGGTACCGATCTTCAATGCCGGCCAGCTCAAGGCGGCGGTGGAAATTGCCGAAGCCCAGCGCGATCAGTATTTCCTTGCCTACCGGGCATCGGTGCTGACGGCGCTGGAAGATGTCGAGAATGCCAGCGTGGCGCTCTCCCAGGAGCGGCTGCGCAGCGGCAAGCTCGCGATCTCGGCCCGGCACTATCGCGAAGCGGCCACCCTTGCCCGCTCCCTCTACCAGTCGGGCACCCAGAGCTTCCTCGATCTCCTGGAGGCCGAGCGCTCGCTCTATACCGCCGAGGATTCCCTGATCGAGAGCCAGGTGTCCATCGCCGTCGACTATATCGCCCTGAACAAGGCGCTGGGCGGTGGCTGGGCCGGTTCCGTGGACTCCTCGAAGCCGGTGATCGTCGACACCGGCACCGGTCCGCATTTCGTGCGACATGACAAGGCGGACACGCCAGCCAAGCCCGTCGCGGCCAGGGGATGAACTTGCCCGCCGCAGTGGAGAAACATATCTATCAGATCCTCTTCCGTGCGCCGGAGCGAACGGAAGATGATCTGATACCAAAGATCCTTGAAAAGGACTCTTTGGTATTCCGGTGCAGATTTTCCATGTCCTTGGGGCATATAGAAAATCTGCTGCCCTTCAGCCGCACGGTGCGGTCAGCACTTCGTGCGGCTGATCTGATCTGCAAATAGTCTGTGGCCATGCCGCGTTCCGGGGCTCGTCGCGCGCAGCCGCGTCCGGACGGGCGCGGCGTGTTTCTGGCCCCGCTATTCCCCCGCCAGCTCCAGGAAGAGCGGCCCCCGGCTTTCCAGGCGGATACGGCCGCGGCCGATGCGGAGGAGGCGGACCGGAGCGCCCTTTTCCTCCAGCCGGCGACGCAGCAGCAGAAGCCGGGTCTCCAGATTGTCCTTGATCTCCGGCAGCCGGCTGCCAATCGCCAGCCGGATCTCGCGGTTGGTGAAGGTGTCGCGCCCGTCGCTCAGGTGCCATGTCACCATCAGCTGCAGCAGGGCGCCGGCAATCCCCTTCACGATATAGGTGCCGTCGATGAAGACGCTGTCGTCCACCCGGTGATGGGTGACGCGGATGGCGTGGCCTGCCGGCGTCGCCATCGGATCGGGCAGGGGGCGGGCGGTGTCGGCGGCGGCCGCCTCCCGCTCGCTGGCCCGCAGCACCAGGGCCGTGTGCCCCGCCAGGATTTCGAGGGCCGCCTCGTCCTCTTCACGAAAGGCCAGCCGCTCCGGGCTTTCGACGAACAGCACCCCCGTCACGCTGCCCTGGGCGCACATCGGCACCGCGATCTGGCTCATGGCGCCGGGCAGGCGCGGAAAGGCGATGGTGCGCGTCGCATTCTCGGCCTCGCCGGCGGTGAGGCCGATGGCCTCTCCGAACCGGCGCACGCGGCTCATGTCGCTGACCTTGATCGTCTGTCCGCTCGCCGCGGCCGCGCCGATCAGGCCGTCGTCGCCGGCCACTTCCGAGCCCACCCCCGAGGGCTCGTAGCCGAGGCTGCCGGTGGTCATCAGCGTGCCGCGGTGGCTGTCGCGGATGAGCACGAGGGCATTGGCGTAGCCGAGCCCCTCCCGGATCCCGGCCAGCAGGCTGTCGATGATCTCGTCGGCTTCCGCCTGCCGGTCGATGGCACGGACGATGCCGGCGAGCGCCGGCAGGCTGACGGGCGGACGTGGCGCTGCCACCGGCCCGGGATCGGCCGGGAAGGGGACCTTCTCGATATGATGGGCGCGGAAGATGTCGGCACTGCGCAGCCGCATGACCTCGGACATGCCGACCTGGGCGCTGCTCGCCTTGAGCTGGAGCGCGATCTTCTCGAACAGCGGCCCCGCATCGACCGAGCGCACGAAGCTGACATCCGCCAGATACTGGTCGCCGGTGAAGCCGTCGACGAGGATCAGCGTCACATGGGGGTTGGCGCGCACATTGGCCGCCGTCTTGGCGAAGAACTGGTTGGAGAGGGCGACATGCTCCTCGTCGACCCGCACCACATGGGAAAGATAGGAGATGTTCGGCATGCCGTCCGCCGAGGCGGTGGCGATGATGGAGGGAATGACCCCCTCGAAGCAGGCCGAGAGATCGCCGAGACGGATGCTCATGGCCGCCTCGCATCCGCCCGCATGCCGGCCAGCGGCCCCGGGGTCTGGACATAGATCTCGCTGACGGCAAGCCGGGCGACCCGGGCGCCACGGGCGGTCAGCCAGGGCACGATGAGGGCGGGCTGCACCCCGAGCGCTTCCAGCGCGTTGGTCGCCCTGGCCATGAACTGGTCCGCCCGGGCCGCGTCCTCGGCCCCCATGTCGCGCATGACCGCCTGCCCCTTGATCTGGAAGCTGACATAGTCCGACGGGCTGACGAAGGTGACGGCGAGGCGGCCCGCCTCGCGGATGGCCGGCTCGATCTGCGGCCACTGCCAGCCGGAAAAGATCACGTCGATGCTCTCCCGGTCGTCGGCGACATGAAAGCCGACGCCGCGCCCGGCGGTGGGGCGGCCAGCCCGATCCGCCGCCGCCAGGATGCACATCAGCGGCCGGTCGAGGAATTCGATGAGCGCGTCGTCCAGCTGCACGGCCCCCTCCGCTGCCTGTCTCCCTGTCCCTTAGCAAAATTTTAGGACCTGCGGCACGGGCGTGCACATTCATTTAGGAACGCCGCATTTTCCGCTGCGCTATAGAGAGATCACACCGGCCGGACGCCCCGGCAGCCCCATCCCCCACAGGAAGACCATCCCGGACGCCGCTTTCCGCGCGGCGGTCCACGCTCGTCCGCAGACATCCCGGTCCGTTCGCTCTCCGTCCGGCCCGTTCCGGGGACCCCGCCGAGGGCGCCCCGACCTGTCCCGTTCCGGGGGGCCGCTCATGCAGGTCCCCGGGACGGGGCCCGCACACAGTCTCGTCCGTCTTGCAGCGCCTCACCCCCTAAGGAAACCGAACCATGTCGCCTGTCGCCTCCGATCCTTATGCCACGACCCTGACCTCTGCCCAGCTGGATGCCTATCTGGCGCGGGTCGGCATCCGCCGGCCGGTTGCCCGCGACATTGCCGGCCTGACCCAGCTCCAGCGCGCCCATCTGATGGCCTTCACCTGGGAAGGGCTGGATGCCTACATGGGCTGGCCGTCGTCGATCGCGCCGGCGAGTGCCTTCAACAAGATGGTCTGGAACCGGCGCGGCGGCTGGTGCTACGAGATGACCGGGCTGTTCGGCGCGGCGCTGGCCGCCCTCGGCTTCCAGGTGACGCGGCTCTGCGGCGGCGTCCAGCGCGCCGTGCTCGGCGACAGGGCCATCGGCAACCATCTGACACTGCGGGTCGATCTCGACCGGCCCTATCTGGTCGAGGTCGGGCTGGCGGATGCGCTGGCCGAGCCGATGCCGCTGGCCGCGGGCGCGGTGCAGCAGCGCGGCTTCGACTTCTCGATCACCGAGACCGGGGATGGCTGGCTGCGCTTCAACAACCATGCCCGAGGCATCGCGCCGAGCTTCGATTTCCGGCCCGACCACAGCGACGAGGCCGCGCTGGCCGCGGCCCAGAGCTGGCTGATGCAGGATGCCGGCTCGCCCTTCACCCGGTCGCTGGCGATCGTGCGCCACACTCCGGAAGGCTATGTCATCCTGCAGAATGACGGACTGCGCACCGTCACCCCGGCCGGCGTCACCGAAAAGCGCGTCTCCGGGGCGGTCCATCTCGCCGACATCTTCGAGACGGTGTTCGACCTTGAGGTGCCCGAACCCGGTCTCGTCTGGGAGAGGATCCGGGGCTCCGCCCTCCCGAAGGCCGCCTGAGCCCGGACGGGTCGGGAAGGCGCGTCCGCGGGCGCCCTCCCGATCACCGGCCGCCGGTCACTTCTTCAGGGTCACCACCACGTCCTCAAGTGTTCCCTCGAACGGGAAGGGCGGGCGGTAGTCATAGGTGACCGGAGTGCCCGTATCCGAGCCGATATCCTGATTTTCCGACAGCGAGAACTTGTAGGGCGTCGTCCGCGCCACCTGGCCGCGGCCGACCTCCGCCCCGTCGACCGAAAGGACCACGGTGCCGCCCTTGCCGGTTTCCGGGCCGCCCTCATAGGTGAAGTCCATCTGCACCAGGTGCGCGCCGGCCTTGATCGGCGTCTTGCTGGTGACGGAATAGACGGTCACGTCGATGAAGTTGTGGGCCGCCGAGACCTTGCCATCCTTCAGATAGAAGGCCCAGCCGCCGGTGTTGCCACCCTGGGTGAAGATCATGCCGCTGGCATTGTCCGCAACCTTTACCTTGGCGGAAATGCTGAACGACTTGTTCTTGAGGTCGGGCGCGGAGGATTCCGGCAGGCCGGCAAGGGCGCCCTGATAGGTGAAGCGCGTGCGGTCGCCGGCAAGGTTGGGCTTGCCGGTCAGCTCGACGCTGAACCGTTCCGCGCCGCGCCAGTCGAGAGGCAGCGCCTTGTTGGCGGAGGCCTCCGCCCACCACAGGGCGGTCATCTCGGCCACCTTTTCGGGATTTTTGCCGGCGAGGTCCTTGCCCTGGCTGAAATCCGTATCGAGATTGTAGAGTTCCCACTTTGCCTTGAACGGGTCGAAGTCACCGCGCTCCGGTTCCCAGGGTTCAAAGGACAGGGACGCGGCCCACCAGCCATCCTTGTACATGCCGCGGTTGGCGAACATCTCGAAATACTGGCTGGTGCGGATTTCCGGCGCAGACGCATCGGCAAAGGTCGGGAGGAAGCTGTGGCCCTGGATCGGGGTCTGGGCCGTGCCGTTCACGCTGCGCGGTTCGGCGATGCCGGCCGCCTCCAGAATGGTGGGGGCGACGTCGATGACATGGGTGAACTGGGAGCGCACCTCGCCGCCGGTCCGGTAGCGGGCCGGCCACCGGGCGACCATGACATTGCGGGTGCCGCCGAGATGGCTCGCCACCTGCTTGGTCCACTGGAAGGGCGTGTTCATCGCCCAGGCCCAGCCGGCCGGGAAGTGGTTGAAGTGCAGCTCGGTGCCGATCTCGTCGATGCGGTCCAGCATCTCGTCGGTGGACATGAGATAGGCGTTGAAGAAGGCATTCTCGTTCAGCGTGCCGTCGAAGCCGCCTTCGGCCGAGGCACCGTTGTCGCCGACGATATAGAGGATCAGCGTGTTGTCGGCGTCGGGCATGCCGGCCACCTGGTCGAGCACGCGGCCGACCTCATGGTCCACCTGGGCTCCGTAGGCGGCAAACACCTCCATCATCCGGCTGTAGAGCGTCTTCTGCCGCTCGGTCAGGCTGTCCCAGGCCGGCAGGCTGGCCGGACGCGGCGTCAGCACCGCATCCTGCGGGATGATGCCGAGCTCCTTCTGGCGCTGGAAGGTCTGCTCCCGGTAGACGTCCCAGCCCATGTCGAACTTGCCGGCGAACTCCCGGATCAGCTCGGGCGGCGCCTGATGGGGGGCATGGGTGGCCGCCGGCGCACAATAGACGAACCACGGCT
>JBBSSF010000047.1:0-12616 GCA_038242345.1 Hyphomicrobiales bacterium | reverse complement strand
GCCCGGCATCGATCAGTTCGCGCACATCCTGCCAGCGCTTGGGATGCCGGCTGCCGGGCACGTTGGAATGGGCATATTCATCCACCAGCAGCAGGCCCGGCCGGCGGGCGAGCGCCGCATCGACATCGAACTCGGGCACCACCCGGCCGCGATAGGCAAGGGCTGCCCGCGGCAGGCTCTCGAAGCCCTCGACGAGTGCCTCGGTCTCCCGCCGGCCATGGGTCTCCACGATGCCGATCACGACCTCGCGGCCGCCGGCCTGCGCCGCCCGGGCGGCCTGGAGCATGGCGAAGGTCTTGCCGACCCCGGGCGCGGCACCGAGGAAGATGCGCAGCCGTCCATGTCCCTCGCGGTCGGCGCGGGCCAGCAGCGCATCCGGGGAAGCTCTCGGCGGCATCGCAACGATCCTTCTTCAGGCACCGGGGGCGGGTGGCAGGGCACGCGGACCGGCCGGCCGGCGCCCCTCCGGGAATACCAGAGCCCGTTTCAGGGGGCCCTGGTATTTCAGGGGGCCCCGGTATCCGTGGCCGGCCGGGAGGCTCGGGAAGCCCCCCGGCGGAAGCGGTCAGCCCGGGCTCATGCCAAAGATCCTTGAAGAGGACTCTTTGGTATTCCGGTTCAGATTTCTCATGCCATTGAGGCATATGAGAAATCTGATGTTCTTCAGGCGCGCGGTACGGTCAGCACTTCGTGCGCCTGGTATCACGGGGCGCTGGCGAGGAGGGCCCGGTTGAGCGCCAGCACGTTGACCCGGGGTTCGCCGATGAGACTGGCGAGCGGCGGTTCGGTCATGCGGGTCACCAGGGCGGCGAGTTCGCCGGGGGCGATCCCGCGGGCGGCGGCGATGCGCGGGATCTGGGCCCGGGCCGCAGCCGGCGAGATATCCGGATCCAGCCCGCTGCCGGAGGCGGTCACGGCGTCGGCCGGCACCGGTCCGGTGAACCCGTCCGCGCGCAGGCCGGCGACATCGGCGGCAATCCGCGCGGCCAGCTTCGCCGAGGTGGGGGCGAGGTTGGATCCGCCGGAGGCCATGGCATCATAGCCGCTGCCGGCCGCCGACGGACGCGGATGGAACAGGTCCGGCCGGGTGACGCTCTGGCCGATCAGACGCGAGCCGATCACGGCACCGGTCCGCTCGTCGCGCACCAGACTGCCGCTGGCGGCCTGCGGGAACAGCATCTGCCCGAGGCCGGTGAGGGCCAGCGGATAGGCGAGCCCGAGCAGCAGCGTGAACAGGGCGACCAGCACCGCCGCCGGACGCAGTTGTGCCGTCAGGGTAGCCGCCTGGGGCGGCAGGGGGGAAGCGGACATCACGGAAACCATGGACATCTCTCCTCAGGCAAGCCCGAGCGCGGACACGATCAGGTCGATCGCCTTGATGCCGGCGAAGGGCAGCATGAGACCGCCAAGACCATAGATCGCGAGATTGCGGGACAGCTGGGTGCCGGCATCGGCGGGCCGGAAGGCGACGCCCTTCAGGGCCAGCGGCACCAGCGCGATGATGATGAGCGCGTTGAAGATCACCGCCGACAGGATCGCGCTTTCCGGCGTGGCCAGTCCCATGATGTTGAGGGCGCCCAGCTCCGGAATGGCGGCCACGAACAGGGCCGGCAGGATGGCGAAATATTTGGCGACGTCATTGGCCAGCGAGAAGGTGGTGAGCGAGCCCCGGGTCATCAGCAGCTGCCGGCCAAGGCCGACGATCTCGATGAGCTTGGTGGGATCGCTGTCGAGATCCACCATGTTGCCCGCCTCGCGCGCCGCCTGGGTGCCGGACTGCATGGCGACGCCGACATCGGCCTGGGCGAGCGCCGGGGCATCGTTGGTGCCATCGCCGCACATGGCCACCAGCCGGCCGCGCCGCTGTTCGGCGCGGATATAGGCGAGCTTGTCCTCCGGGGTCGCCTCGGCGATGAAGTCGTCGACGCCGGCCTCCGAGGCGATCGCCGCCGCGGTGATCGGGTTGTCGCCGGTGACCATCACCGTGCGGATGCCCATGCGGCGCAGCTCGGCAAAGCGCTCCTTGATGCCCGGCTTGACCACGTCCTTCAGATGGATGACGCCGACCAGACGGCCATTCTCGGCCAGCGCCAGCGGCGTGCCGCCGGAGCGGGCGATGCGCTCCACCGCATCCGTGAAGGCCGTCGGCTCCGGTCCGGTCGCCCCGGCCTCGCGCACCAGACGCCGCACGGCATCGACCGCGCCCTTGCGGATGCTGCGGCCCGGCAGATCGATGCCCGACAGGCGGGTGGACGCCGAGAAGGGCAGGATGCGCGCCTCCGCCGGGATTTCGGACACGGTGCGCCCCTGCCGCTCCGCCACCAGAGCGACGATGGAGCGGCCTTCGGCGGTTTCGTCGGCAAGGCTTGCCAGCAGCGCCGCCTCGGCGGCAGTCGCCTCCGGCACGCCCGGGAGCGGCAGGATTTCCGATGCCATCCGGTTGCCGAAGGTGATCGTGCCGGTCTTGTCGAGCAGCAGCGTGTCGACATCGCCCGCCGCCTCCACCGCCCGGCCGGACATGGCCATGACGTTGAAGCGGATCAGCCGGTCCATGCCGGCAATGCCGATGGCCGAGAGCAGGCCGCCGATGGTGGTGGGGATGAGGGTCACCAGCAGCGCCACCAGCACCGGCACCGAGGGCGTGGCCCCGGACCAGCTGCCGAGCCCGGTGAGCGAGACCACGGCAATCAGGAAGATCAGGGTGAGGCCGGTGAGCAGGATCGTCAGGGCAATCTCGTTCGGCGTCTTCTGGCGCTCGGCGCCTTCCACCAGCGCGATCATGCGATCGAGGAAGGAGGAGCCCGGCCCCGCGGTGATGCGCACGACGATCCAGTCCGACAGCACCGTCGTGCCGCCGGTGACGCCGGAGCGGTCGCCGCCAGCCTCGCGGATCACCGGCGCCGACTCGCCGGTGACGGCCGCCTCGTTGACCGAGGCGATGCCCTCGACGATCTCGCCGTCGCCCGGCACGAGATCGCCGGCCTCGACGAGAACGAGGTCGCCGATCTTCAGGTCCAGGGCGGGGATCAGGCTCCAGAGCGCCCGATCCTCGGCGCGGGCGAGCCGCCGGGCGGTGGCGTCGGTGCGGGCCCGGCGCAGGCTTTCCGCCTGGGCCCGGCCGCGCCCCTCCGCCAGGGCCTCGGCGAAGGTGGCAAACAGCACCGTGAACCACAGCCAGGCCGCGATCTGTCCGGTGAAGCCGGCAGGGGCCGCGGTCACAAGGTCGCGGGCCCACAGGATCGTCACCAGCAGCGCCACCATCTCGGTGACGAAGATCACGGGATTGCGCACCAGCAGGCGCGGGTCGAGCTTCCTGACGGCGTCAAGGCTCGCGCGGGCGAGAAGATCACCCGAAAGAAGGGTTCGGCTTTTCATGGGACACACAACTCCGCGGGCTCAGTAAGTCCGGCCCGCCAGCATCTGCACCTGCTCGGCGATCGGGCCGAGGGCGAGCGCGGGGAAGAACTGGAGACCGCCAAGGATGAGGATCACCCCGGCCAGCAGCCCGACGAACAGGCCGCCATGGGTCGGGAAGGTGCCGGAGGTGGCCGCCAGCCGCGGCCGGACGACAAGGGCCCCGGCAATCGCCATCATCGGCACGATGAAGCCGAAGCGGCCGACGAGCATGGCCAGGCCGAGGCTGGTGTTCCACCAGGGCGTGTTGCCCGAGAGCGAGGCGAAGGCCGAGCCATTGTTTCCCGCCGCCGACGAGAAGGCGTAGAGGATCTCCGACAGCCCGTGCGGTCCGGCATTGCCCGGGGCCGCCATGCCGGCCGGCAGCACGGCAGCGACCGCCGAGAAGCCCAGCACCGTCGCGGGGAGGACGAGGATCGCGAACATCGCCATCTTCACCTCGCGCGCCTCGATCTTCTTGCCGAGATATTCCGGCGCCCGGCCGACCATCAGGCCGGCGATGAACACCGCGAGGATGGCGACGACCAGAAGCCCGTAAAGCCCCGAGCCGACGCCGCCCGGCAGGATCTCGCCAAGCTGCATGAGGAACATCGGCACCAGACCGCCGATCGGCGTGAACGAGCCGTGCATCGCATTCACCGCCCCGTCGGAGAGGCCGGTGGTGACGGCCGCGAACAGGGCCGACAGGGCGAGGCCGAAGCGGACTTCCTTGCCCTCCATGTTGCCGCCGGCCGGATCGATCCCGGCGCTGGCGAGCATCGGCGTTCCTGCAGCTTCCGCCCAGTAGCAGATGCCGATGCCGGCCACGAGCAGCAGGCCGACGGTGGCGATGAGCGCGCGGGCCTGGCGCCCGTCGCCGATCAGCCGGCCGAAGGCGAAGATCAGCGCGGTGGACACCACCAGCATCTGCCAGATGGTCAGGATGTTGGAGAGCGCGTCGGGATTCTCGAAGGGATGGGCGGCATTGGCGTTGAAGAAGCCGCCGCCGTTGGTGCCGAGCTGCTTGATGGCGATCTGGCTGGCCACCGGCCCGAGGGCAAGCGTCTGGCTGCCGCCATCCAGGGTCGTCGCCGTCACCGAGCCGGCGAGCGTCTGGGGGGTGCCGAGGGCGATCTGCGCCAGCGCCGTGACGATCGCCAGCGGCAGCAGCACATAAAGCACCGCCCGGGTGAGATCGACGAAGGCGTTGCCGACGGTGGCCGCGCCGGAGCGGGCAAAGCCGCGGACGAGCGCGACGGCGAGCGCGAGACCGGTCGCGGCGGACAGGAAGTTCTGCACCGTCAGGCCGGCCATCTGGCTGAAATGGCTCATGGTGCTTTCGCCACCATAGTTCTGCCAGTTGGTGTTGGTGACGAAGGAGGCCGCCGTGTTGAAGGCAAGGTCGGGCGCGACGGCGCCGAGGCCGTTCGGATTGAACGGCAGCAGGCCCTGAAGCCGCAGGATCCCGTACAGCAGGGCAAAGCCCAGGGCATTGAAGGCCAGGATGGCCAGCGTATAGCCGAGCCAGCCCTGTTCGCGCGCGGGATCGACACCGGCCAGCCGGTAGACGCCGCGTTCGAGGGGCCCGAGCACGGGCGTGAGGAAGGTGCGCTCTCCGGCAAACACGTGCGCCATGAGGCTGCCAAGCGGCAGCGCGGCAGCCAGCACGAGGCCGAGGACGAGCGCGATCTGGAGCCAGCCAGCAACGGTCATGGCGATCGCTTTCCGGATTTCGGGGAGGTGTCAGAATTTCTCGGGTCGTACCAGCACGACCACAAGATAAAGTGTGAGACCTGCGGCAAACAGGCCACCAAGGACAAGGTCCATCATGGAAATGTCCTCAGAGACGGGCGAGGGCGCGGGCATAAAGCGCCATGAGAACGAAGGAACCGATCCCGACACCCATGAACAGCACGTCCGACACGGAATGCCTCCTTTGCAATAAGGGCCCAAGACTGGGGGCTGGCATAGCGGCCGACGGCATAAAGATTCCATGCGGATTTCTCATGTCCTTGGGGCATATGAGAAATCTGCTGCCCTTCAGGCGCTAAGGTGCGGTCAGCACTTCGTGCGCCTGGTATCAAGCCAGGAAGGCGGTCAGCTCCTCCCAGGAATGGGTGCCGGTGGCAGCGTAGACGATGGCGAGATGTTTCTTCATCGCCTCCTCGCTGAGGCCGAGCCGGACTGCCGCATCGCGCCGGCTGTCGCCGCGGGCCGCGGCCAGCGCGATCTCGCGCCGGCGCGGCGAGAGGTCGAGCGCCAGCACCCGGTCGAGCCGGGCCAGATGGCGTGGCGTTTCCAGCGCCAGCACGACCAGAGTGGCGGCCGCGCCGGCGCCGGGTGCGTGCATCGGCTCGACCGTCGCGCGCAGCCGGCCGGAGGGCACCGGCACGGTGCTTGCCGCAGCGCCCGCGCCGGCACGTCCCCTCACGAGATCCGCCACGAAGTCCGGCGGCGCTTCCAGCGGACCGGTCAGGGCGATGCCGGCACCAACCCGGTTGCTCGTGCGGATGAGCTCCTCCGCGCGGGTCGTGGCCATCAGTATCCGGCTGCCATCGGCCGCCACCAGCAGATGACCAGGGGGGGGCGCGATGGCCCAGTCATCACCCTCGGCGTGGAGCTTCAGGGCCTGTGAAACGGGATCGGAGGCGCGTGACAGGGTGGCCAGATCCGCTTCGGTGAAGGCGTGCGGTGGCGCGCGGAACAGCAGCACGATCGCCCGCGTCTGCCCGTCAATGTCGATACGCAGGTCGAGCGAGTGCTGGTGCCCGCTCGCCCGCACCAGAAGGTTGAACGTGTTGGAGCGATAGTAGTCCGCTCCGGGGACAAGCAGATGACCGCCACGCCGGCCGCGCATCTGCGCGAGCATGGCGACATTGAGCTCGGCCGGGCCGATGAAGAGCTCATGGAAGGCGTTGATGAACACTTCCCGGGCGGATGCCGGCGAATCCTCGTGAAAGAAACCGTCGGGCAGGCCCAGGGGGGTCATCCAGAACAGGGCGGCAGCATCCGCCCCCACGAGCTCGCGCAGCAGGCGACAGACTTGTGGCGTGATGGCGGCCAATCCCGCTCCGGAGTGGCAAAGCAGTGACAGCTCATGCCATTTGCGGACCTGCTTCGACACCAGCGACCTCCGTCCAGAGCTGGAGGGCGGCGCGAGCTCCCTCCCCGGGGACTGTTTTTCCGACGTCGTCCCCGGCACTAATGCCCGTACCCTGAGACCGGCTGCTCCGCGATGCAAGCGGCGCAGCGGCTTCCGGATCGCTCCGTCGGATCAGGCCTGCCCGTGCGGCCCTCCGCCGTCTCTGCCTCTCCCGTCCGAAGGGACCGCTCCCATGTCCGTCATCACCGGCACCGCCAATTCCGACGTCCTTCAGCCGGTCGTCGTCAATGATGCCGACACGATCTACGGTCTCGGCGGCAACGATACCCTGCGGGGCCTCGCCGGCAACGATCTCCTCGATGGCGGCGATGGCACCGACAGCCTGGTCGGCGGCGATGGCACCGACACGCTTCTGGGCGGGACGGGCGACGACTGGCTGGAAACCGGCACCGGCGCCGACAGCGTGGACGGCGGCGACGGCAGCGACACGGCGATCGTCGACCGCGGGCTTTATGCCGGCGCCCTCAGGATGGTCCTGTCCGGCACGCAGGTGACGCTCGGCGACGGCACCGTGCTGAACAGCATCGAGCGGCTGAACCTGACGGCGGGCACCGGCAACGACACCCTCCTCGGGCTCGCCGGCAGCACCACGCTCTATGCCGGCGCCGGCAATGACAGCCTGGTGGCCAGTGGCTACGGCTTCTTCAACGGCGAGGCCGGCAACGACACCCTGATCGGCGGCAGCGCCGGCGGCCAGTACCGGGGCGGCGACGGCAACGACCTGCTGTCCACCACCGCGGCCAGTTCCGGCGCCGGCTACTATGGCGATGCCGGCAACGACACCCTGACCGACAGCTTCGGCGGCGCGGTGCTTTCGGGCGGCCTCGGCGATGACCGCCTCACCGGCTCGGCGATCGCCGACACCCTCTATGGCGACGACGGCAACGACACGCTGATCGGCAATGGCGGCGACGACAGCCTGACGGCCGGCGCCGGCATCGACCGGGTGGAGGGCGGGGCGGGAACGGACATCGTCAGCCTCGACCGCAGCCTCCTGCTGACATCGTTCACGCTGGCGCTGTCCGCCAGCACGGTGGCGTCCGACGGCACGGTGCTCCTCGGCGTCGAGCGGATCCTGCTGGATGGCAGCCGCGCCAGCGACACGCTGGCCGGCGGCGCGCTGGACGACACGCTGCGCGGCCGCGAGGGCGACGATTCCATCAGCGGCGGCGGCGGGCAGGATGCCATCCTGGGCGGCGCCGGCAATGATACCCTCGATCTCGGCACCGGCTCCGGCGGACTGTTCGGCGATGCCGGCGACGATCTCCTGCTGTCGACCCGCATCCCCGGCGGCGACAGCCGGACCATCAGCCTCTATGGCGATCTCGGCACCGACATCGCCGTGCTCGACCGCTCGGCCATGGGCACCGCCTTCTCGCTGACACTGGCCGCGCAGGTCTATGCCAGCGACGGCACCTATCTCAACGCCATCGAGGCGCTGCGCTTCTCCGGCGGCTCGGGCGCTGATTCCGTGGTCGGCGGAGCCCTGGCCGACAGCCTCGCCGGCAATGCCGGCAACGATACCCTGATCGGGGGCGACGGCAACGACACGATCTCCGGCGGCCTCGGCGTCGACAGTCTGGTCGGTGGGGCCGGCATCGACACCGTGGTGCTGGACCGCGCCAGCCTGACCACGGCCCTGATCGCCAGCGTCGGCGATCCCATGACCTTCAACGACGGCACGGTGCTCACCGGCTTCGAGGCGCTGCGCATCACCTCGGGATCCGGCAACGACTCCCTTGTCGGCGGGGCCTTCGACGACAGTCTCGATGGCGGTTCCGGCAACGACACGCTGAAGGGGCTCGACGGCAACGACACCCTCGACGCCGGCACCGGGGTGGACCGGCTGGACGGCGGCGCGGGCATCGACCTGGCCGTGCTGGACCGGTCGGGTCTGGCCGTGGCGCTCACGCTCGCGCTGGCGGATCCGGTCACCCTCAGCGACGGCACGGTGCTCGCCGGCATCGAGCGGCTGGCGCTGGTCGGGGGCGCCGGCAAGGATGTGGTGTCCGGGGGCGCCTATGACGACACCCTGTCCGGCGGGGCCGGCAATGACAGCCTGAGCGGTCTCGGCGGGAACGACTCTCTCTCCGGGGACGATGGCACCGACACGCTCGCGGGCGGGGCCGGCGACGACACGCTTTCGGGCGGCAGCGGCAGCAACAGCCTGCTCGGCGGCGCCGGCAATGATCTCTACATTCTCACCGGCGGCACCGACACCATCACCGAGCTGGCGGCCGAGGGCACGGACACCGTTTCCACCGGGATCGACGGCACGGTTCTGGCGACCAATCTGGAAAATCTCGTCCTTGCCGGCTCCGCGCTTGCCGGAACCGGCAACGCCGCCGACAACACCCTGACGGGCAACGCGCTTGCCAACAGCCTGGCCGGCCTTGACGGCAACGACACCCTGATCGGGGGGGACGGCAACGACACGCTTTCGGGCGGCGCGGGGACCGACAGCCTCGTCGGGGGCGCCGGCAATGATGTCTATGTGGCGGGCAGCGCGACGGCGATCCAGGTGGAGCTGCCCGGCGGCGGCATCGACCAGGTGAACTCGGGCCTGGCGGCCTTCACCCTCGGGGCCGAGATCGAGAACGGGCTGCTGGTCTCCAGCGGTCTGGCGATGACCGGCAACGGGCTCGCCAACCTCCTGACCGGCAACGGCCTCGGCAACACCCTCTCCGGTCTGGACGGGGCCGACACCCTGAGCGGCGGTGGCGGGGACGACACGCTTTCGGGCGGCGCCGGCATCGACAGCCTGATCGGCGGGGCCGGCAATGACCGCTATCTCGTCGATGATGTCGGCGACCAGATCGTGGAAGCCGCCGGCGGCGGCGATGACACCGTCGTCGCGCTGGTCAGCGGCGACACCCTTGCCGACAATGTGGAGCAGCTGATCCTCGATTCCACCGCGCCCGGCGTCTTCACCGGTACGGGCAATGACCTCGACAACGTGCTGACCGGCAACGCCCTCGGCAACGGGCTCGCCGGTGGAGCGGGGAATGACACGCTTCTGGGTGGCGCCGGCGCCGACGAACTGGATGGCGGGACCGGCAACGACAGCATGGTCGGCGGCACCGAGTCCGACACCTATGTGGTCGACTCGCTCTCCGACATCGTCGTCGAGCTGGCGGGGGGCGGCACGGGGGACCGGGTGTCGCTGACGGTGGCCGTCGATTACCGGCTGGCGGACAATGTCGAGTCCCTCATGCTCCTGAACGCGGCGACCACCGGCAACGGCAATGCCCTGGCCAACATGATCGTCGGCAACGGCCTGGCCAACATCCTGACGGGCTTCGCCGGCAACGACACGCTTCTGGGGGGCGCCGGCAATGACAAGCTCGACGGCCGCGACGGCAATGACCGCATGGAGGGCGAGGCCGGAAACGACGGCTATCTTGTCGACTCCAGCGGCGACGTCATCGTCGAGCTGGCAAACAGCGGGACGGACACGGTCACCTCGACCGTGATGAGCTACACGCTCAGTGCCAATCTGGAGCGGCTGGTGCTGACGGATTTTGCCCGCAACGGAACCGGCAACGGGCTGGCCAACACGCTGGCCGGCAACCGCCATGCCAATGCCCTCTCGGGCGGCGACGGCAATGACACCCTGAGCGCCGCCGGCGGCAACGACACGCTTTCGGGCGGCGCCGGCAACGATCTCCTGGCCGGCAGCTCCGGCACGGACATGCTGACCGGCGGCAGCGGCCAGGATCAGTTCCGCTTCGAGAGCACGCTGTCGATCGGAGGGATCGACCGCATCACGGATTTCTCGGTGACGGACGACACGCTCCTTCTCGACCACCGCATCTTCACGACGCTTGTGGAGGGAGCCCTTTCGGCCGACGCCTTCCGGCTCGGATCGGCGGCCCGTGATGCGACCGACCGGATCATCTACAACAGCGCCACCGGGGCACTGCTCTATGATGCCGATGGCACCGGCGCGGAGGCCGCCACCCAGTTCGCGACCCTCTCCACCGGCCTCGCGCTCACCCGCGCGGATGTCCTCGTGCTATGATACCAGCCGCACGAAGTGCTGACCGCACCTTAGTGCCTGAAGGACAGCGGATTTCTCATATGCGCCAATGGCATGAAAAATCCGCATCGGAATACCAGAGGATCCTTTTCAAGGATCCTCTGGTATCAATTCGTTCATCCGAAACTGCGCCGCTTTCGTCTATCCCGGTTGGCATCACCCAATTTTAAACCACCGAAAACACCTTCATCACCTCGTCGCCGAGATGGTTGATGACCTTGACGGCGATGCGGCCGGACTCCGGTTTCGGGAAGGCCCGCGAGGTGTCGCTGTGCAGGCTTTCCCAGGCGTCGGCGTCGATCTCGGCCTTCAGCGTGGTGCGCAGCGCCCTGTAGGGGTCGTTCGCCCCCAGAAAATAGGCGTGGCGGACGAAGAAGGATTCCTCGTTGTAGTCGCTGTCGAGCATCCACAGGGCGATGCCGTCGGTGCCCTCGGACACCACCTCGCCGGTCTGCGGCTTGAACACGTCGACGCCGGACACCTTCACCCGGATCAGGCCGTCGCCGGCGTCCTCGATGCGGATGTCGGGCTCGCCGAAGATGACGAACAGGTTGCCGGCGCCGGTGGAGGCGAGGTCGGCGCTCATGTGCAGGTCCGGGTTCATGCGCGCCTTCAGCACCCGCACCCGGCCCAGCTTGTCGAACTCGGCGGAGTGGGCGTCGTAGCTGAAGGCGCAGGCGATCACCAGGTCGAAGCCGGCATCCCCCGCCTCCCGGGCGGCGGCCACCAGATCCGGCCGGGTGACGGTGCCGAATTCCGGGCCGATGAAGATGCCGGCGCGGCGCCGGGTCTCGCCCTCCAGGAAGATGCCCTCGGCGCAGATATAGTTGCCCGGCCAGCCGGTCAGCGAGGTGAAGCTGATCCGGTCCTCCTTGTGGGCCTGCTGCACGCCGGCGGTCTTGAGGTTCTCCAAGATCATTTGTGGGAAAGATTGTTTGGCGTTGTATTCGGCGCTATCCTGCTTCAGCGTATCAATCAGCTCGTCGTTTTCATCCACGCCCAGCATGCGGTGGGGGCTGAGGCTCTCCACGGTGAAGGGGCCAGCCACGCGGACTTTCTTGTTGTCCGAGTAGGGCTTGTCGTAGAGATATTCGAACTTGGCCTTGGCCGCGATGGAGGCATCAATCTCCTTCTGGCGAGCAATGCGCTGCTGCCACCAGTCGAAGTGTAGTTTCTTCGCTGGCTCCGGCCAAACTTTGTCCGCTTCGCGCGGAATCTCCCATTCTTGCCACTGTTTTTTGAGTGCGGCGTTCAATTTCTCGCGCAACGGCTCCAGCACAGCTTGCGACTTGTCCCAGATGACATCAATCTCCGCGTTGTTGGCGATAGAACTGAGCATGATGTGCGGCACTCGCTCATAGACGAAGCCATGGCGGATGTTATCGCGTACGGGCTGTGAACTCGGCGCAGTGCGGGTGATTTCGGCTTCCTTGATCTGACCTTCTCGCGAATCGGCCAGCAGGTAAAACGGATAGCGCGCGCCCATAATACGCGCACGGGCTAATGCCAGCGCGACACGTGAGGTGTCAATGGTGATCCAACGGCGGCCCCATTGCTCGGCGACATAGGCCGTGGTGCCAGAACCGCAAGTTGGGTCAAGCACGAGGTCGCCGGAATCGCTGGCCATAAGGATACAGCGCTCAATAACACTAGCTGCTGTTTGCACCACATACAGTTTCGAATCTCCGAAACCTGATTGGCGCGTGTCGTCCCAGATATCCGTATAGGACTGGTAGGAAAAATCAGCAAAAGTACGAACGTAGCCAAGCGTTTTCCCAGAATAGGTTAATCGCTGAGCCTTCCTGAGGCGTTCCATTCCATGTGTGTTTGTTTTCCAACCCCCTTTGCCAGGTAAAAAGAACTTGCCAGCCAATGAATACTCGAAAATGGTAGTTGTACTACCAGATTGGGAAGTAATCGGACCCATTCGCGCTATTCGAAATGGGATTCCTTCGACTGGTGCAAGTCTTCCATCCGCACAGAAATCAAACCTAAAATTATTATCCCTTTCAACATCTCGT